>NZ_QYZY01000114.1:0-9679 GCF_003838035.1 Desulfonatronospira sp. MSAO_Bac3
ACCCCCATGAGGTATAACGGCATGATTCATGCTTTTTTGTAACAGGGCCTTAGCGTTGAACTCAGTGCTTTTCCGGCGCATTTTCCCCGCGGACAGCAAATCAGTGTATCCCTGCTTTTTGACCGGTTTTCTGACATGAAGCGGACGCAGCACACTGGACAATTCCGTCAAAACAACAAGGAGATTTGGTAGACCATGAAAATTCCCCGGTGTATGAGCACCCAGCATCCGGACAATGCTTCCGCGCCTTTTTTCTCGACCAATTGCGTCCTGGCTGGAGAAGATGAGATTCGCGAGGCCTATTATGCCTTTTCCCATCTGGGTTGCGACGAACAGATGTGGGACGTGGAAGGCAAAGAGATCGATACTTATGTGGTAAAAAAGCTGCTTTCCTACTATCCCGAATACTTTCGTAAAAACGTCCTGGGCCGTGATCTGCGCTTGACCCTGCGCGTGCCCAACCCCACCGTTGAAAGGGCTGAGGCCAAGATTCTACTGGAGACTCTGGAGAGCATCCCACGTTCATACGATGCCGCCCGTCTGGTTTACGGCCGCGACATTGTTCCCATATTCGAAGTAATACTGCCCATGACCACTTCTGCCAGGTGTATTGACCGCATATACCGCTACTACACTGATCACATCATAGGCAGGCAGAGTGCCAGGTTCCGCGATGGGGATATCACCATCGCCGAGTGGATCGGCAAATTTTCTCCATCCACTATCCAGGTCATTCCGCTTTTTGAAGATGTGCCCACCATGCTCAAGGTCTCGGACATTATGTATGAATACCTGGCTGACAAGGACGTAAAGGACCAGAGGGTGTTTCTTGCCCGTTCGGACACAGCCATGAATTATGGCCTGGCCTCGGCCGCCCTGGCCAATAAGCTTGCCCTGAAAAAGTTTGATGAAGTTGCTGCACGCACCGGTGTCCGTTTGCATCCCATCCTGGGCATGGGCTCGGCTCCTTTCCGGGGCGGACTGCATCCGCACAGCGCCGAAAGGGTTGGACGTGAATACCCAAGCGTAGTCACCTTCACCATCCAGTCTGCCTTCAAATTTGACTACCCTGTAAACGAAGTGCAGGCGGCCTGCGAACACCTCAAGTCGCGCAGCATTGGACCTGCCGCGGACATAGATGAAGAAAAAGCCCTGGAAGTAATTGAGCGCTACAGCCAGGCTTATCGCAGCCGCATCACTGAACTGGCTCCGCAAATCTGCCGCATGGCCAGATATGTCCCCGGAAGGCGGGCCAGAAAACTGCACGTAGGTCAGTTCGGCTATTCCCGGGAAATTGGACAGGTCAGTCTGCCCAGAGCCATATCATTTACATGCTCCATGTATTCTCTGGGCCTGCCGCCTGAACTGCTGGCCTTCGAGTCTTTGAGCAAGAATGATCTGGACTTTGTGCTGGAGATTTACCCCTCTTTCCGGGACAAGATAGAATATGCCATGACCTGTACTGATTTTGAGGGTCCGCTCATGAGCAGATCCCTGCGCAAGGCCCTGCAGGCTTCAGGTTTTGATCACCAGGCAAGCAAGGAGCATCTCCAGATTGTGCGCGGACTGCGCAATGCAGTGGATGCATGCGATTCAGCCCAGGCCGGCGATCTCATGCTCAGGGCTGCTCTTCTGCGGGGCTTTCTGGGTTGATGTGACTGCATCTTTCCTGCTCGCCCTCATCTTTTTACCCATTTCATGCCAGTCTTGGAATGGGTAAAAACTACCCTTTATTGCCCATAACAGGCCAGGCATGAAATGGGTAAAAGCATATTCATGGCTTGTTGCCGTTTTTAAAGGTGCACAGGAACTTTTTCTCCGCCTCGGATGTTCCTATCAGTATGAGCTCGTCTCCATCCTGCAGCCGGGTATCCGGTTCAGGGTTTATGATTGTCCCTCGGCCGGAGGAGTCTATGGCTATGACGCTGCACCCGGACTTCATGCGGATATTGCTTTGTTCAAGGCTCTTGTCGTGCAGGTTCCCGGTAACCTTCTCCCGGAATATATCCAGGCCTTCGGCCACCATGAGCACATTGTCCCCCTTTATGTAGTTGATGACCGAATTTGCGCCCATGGAGGCATAGGACATGACCAGGTCCGCCCCGGCCTGGTGCAGTTTGGAAACACTTCTGTCCCTGGTGGCCCTGGATATTATCTGCATCTTGGGGCGCAGCTTGCGGCAGTAGATGGTCAGGTAGATGTTCAGGTCATCGTTGTTGGTGGTGATGATAATGGAGGGAGCTTTGTCTATCCCGGCACGCTTCAGGGTATGAAAATCCGCGGCATTGCCGAGAATGTATTTTTCCTTGCTGGCCACAATGCGCGAGCTTTTCTCTACTATGCGGTAATCAATATCGTTCTCCGCCAGTGCATCCGCCGCAGCCCTGCCCACCCGGCCTCCGCCAAGGACGATTACCGGATCAAAGGAAAGGTTGTAGATGCCGTATATCTCGTCGTACTTTTCCAGCTGTTCCTGGGAACCTGCCAGCACCAGCACGGTATTGGAGCCTATGCGCATGTCCGGGTGGGGGATCTTGAAGCTGCCCCTCTCCCAGATGCCCACCACGTTGACCCCTGTGGTTTCCCGAAGCCTGCTTTCTATGATTTTTTTGCCCTCCAGGGGAGTGCGCATGACCGGAGTCTCTGCGATGAGCAAGTCTCCGAACCGGCCGATGACATTGGCATGCATGCTCACCCCAAGCACCCGCCTGGCCAGGGCCTGGCCGAGCATAACTGGGAACTGGTGTACCTGGCTGGCACCGGCCATTTGAAGTATGTCTAAGGACTCCAGGGTTTCCGCAGTGGCTATGACCTGAGTACTCTGACTCAGCTCGCGCAGGGTGAACACGGCGTTGGTATTGGTATGATCGTCGTTGTTGAACAGGACCAGTTCGGCCTTGTCCGCGCGGGCCTTGCGGTAGGTATCCAGGTCGTCAAGCTCCCCCAGCATTATCTTGTAGCCCTGGTCATGCAGTTCCAGGGCCCGTTGCTGATCCGGAACCAGGATGCAGTAGGGATAGTTGTACTGCTTCAGTTTTTCCACCAGGTTGGCGATCATGGGGTCAAAATTGCTCAAGAGTACATGCCCGGTTGTCTTTTTCGGCAGCTCCCTGGGGGTCCTGGCCTTGTTATGGGCCTCTAACCAGGGGGCATAAAAAAAGCGGATGAATGTAAACGGGAGCATGACCAGCAGGAAAATCACCCCTGACAGCAGAACCAGCACGGAAAACATACGTCCCAGGTCCGTATGAAAAGTAATGTCTCCGTACCCCAGGGTACTCATGGTCACTGCAGTCCAGTACAGACCGTCCAGGATGGTATGCTCCTGCCCCTCCATAACCATGAGTCCGTGAAAAGCCAGGGTGTACAGGACCATCATGCCAACCAGGACAAGCAGAAACTTCAAAAGGGCCAGGATATTGTTCTTGGCGGTTTTGTCCTCAAAAAAATAGGCGACAATGGATGGTATAAATTTCATTGGTCTTATTACCTTTACAAAAAAATTCCCATCTGTCGGTGGGGACCGAGGCCTTCTTTCCTGCAGGCCGAAATCAGACAGACTTTCCCTCAACGGCAAACAGGACGCCCTTCTACTACACCTCAGTAACTCTATAGGCAAGAGGCAGGGAAAAAGTTTTTCAGCGGGAAAAAATTGACACCTTGCGCTTGACACGCAATAAGGGTAACCATTCAGAAGGCCCCGGTTGTGACTGATGGCACAAGCCCCCAGAGGCCCTGAAAAACGTTAAGGAAGGGATTTCATACAACCACCCCCGACCCCTCCTTGGCTAAGGAGGGGAGCTACACCGTGCCCTGGATTTGCTTGGGTGGTGAAAGCTTAGGCTAATCCCGGAAAATAGAATTATAAACCTGGGTGGGCGGCGACCTTTTAATTTTCCGCATGTTGCCCAGAACCCCCCACCCTGAAACTGTTACGTTATTTTCAGGTAGTTGCCTAAACCCAAGCGAATGAATTGCCCCAGCCCACCTCTGTCTGCGTTTAAGCTGATAACCGGTGTCGGGGGCCAGGCCATCGTCTAATGGAGGCTTTGTGTATTTCCCTGTGGCAGAAATCCAAGTGGCCCCGTGGATCCCTTTCCTGGCCGGCTTTGCAGTGGCTTTTGTCTGCAGCATGGGCGGGGTGTCCGGAGCCAACCTCCTTCTTCCCTTCCAGGTAAGTATTCTCGGGTTCACCACCCCTGCGGTGAGCGCAACCAACCATCTGTTCAATATTGTGGCCATACCCAGCGGGGTATACCGGTTCATAAGAGAAGGACGCATGGTCTGGCCCCTGACCATCACGGTGATCGCCGGGACAGTGCCCGGGGTGATCATCGGGGTTTTCTTCCGGGTGCAGTTCCTTCCCGATCCCACTCACTTCAAGGTGTTTGCAGGGCTTGTCCTGATGTACATCGGATTGGTCATGGCCCGTTCCCTGATTAAAAAGCCCCTTCCGGGTACAGACAAGTCCTCTTCGGAAAAGCGATTCCAGGAACTGGTCAGCCGCTGGCACAAAGAGGAAAAAAAGTCCCGGGACCCTCTGCCCAGGGTTATGCTCCACCATTTCGGACTGAAAAGAATTGAATATTCGTTTTACGGCGAGCACATATCTGCTCCAACCATGGGTATATTTACCCTGTCAGCCATTGTGGGTGTGGTGGGCGGCATGTACGGCATCGGCGGAGGGGCGATAATCGCTCCCTTTTTCGTGGCCGTTTTCAAGCTGCCGGTATACACTATAGCCGGGGCCTGCCTCATGGGCACGCTTATAACATCTGTGGTGGCGGCAGTCGTATTTCAGGCCATAGCTCCTTTTTATCCCGAAATGGCGGTGGCCCCGGACTGGCTGCTGGGAATACTCCTGGGCGTGGGAGGCATGCTGGGCATGTATGCCGGAGCCAGGACCCAGAAATTTATCCCGGCCAACTTGATCAAGTGGGTCCTGACCTTCATCCTGATCTTTACCGGGGGACGCTACATGCTCAGCTTCCTGTTTTAGACAGTGACTTACTCTTTTAGACAGTTTTGAAAAAAATCATCAGATTGAGGCTGTTGGATTTATGACCCTTGCTGGGCTGGGACTGAAAGCTAAGGAAGTTGATATCGAGCCGAATGCTTTAATCTTTGCCAAAGTTTAAACCCGGGACAGGCGCACTGTATGGACAATTCCCCGCCTTCAGACAAGGCCGTATTTGAAATCCGGGGCCTGAGCAAGACCTACCGCATGGGGGAAGTGATCATTCACGCCCTGCGCGGGGTGGACCTGGACCTGTACCAGGGCGAACTGGCGGTGCTTCTGGGGGCCTCAGGCTCAGGCAAGTCCACTCTTCTCAACATCCTGGGCGGACTGGACTCGGCCGGAGACGGGGAAATCAGGTATCAGGGCCGAAGCCTTACCCATGCCGGGGAACGGGCGCTCACCGATTATCGCCGCAATCACGCAGGCTTTGTTTTCCAGTTCTACAACCTCATCTCCAGCCTGACCGCCCGGGAGAACGTGGCCATTGTCACCGAGATCAGCCGCGACCCCATGACGCCGGAAGAGGCCCTGGAACTGGTGGGCCTGGGTAAGCGCATGGATCACTTTCCGGCCCAGCTTTCCGGGGGGGAGCAGCAGCGGGTGGCCATCGCCCGGGCCGTGGCCAAGCGCCCCTTTGTTCTCTTATGCGACGAACCCACAGGTGCCCTGGATTCCAAAACCGGGGTCCGGGTTCTGGAGGTCATCGAGCATATAAACGCCACGCTGGGAACCACTACTGTGGTCATCACCCACAACGAAGTCATAGGCCGGATGGCCCACCGCGTAATCCGCATCAGTGACGGCCGCATAGCCTATGTCCAGCCCAATTCCCACAGGCTGCCGCCCGGGGAGCTGAAATGGTAAGGGCCATTAATCGCAAGCTGTTTCGGGATCTGTGGGAGCTAAAGGGGCAGGTGGCGGCCATCTCGGTGGTACTGGGGGCGGGGGTGATGGTTCTGATCCTGGCGGTGACCATTCTGGATGCCGTCAACCTCTCCAAAGACCGGTTCTATCAGACCCACAATTTCGCCCATATCTTCTGCGACCTGAAGCGCGCGCCTGAATTCGTCTCCAGCCGCCTGGAAGAAATTCCCGGAGTAAGCGCGGTCCAGACCAGGGTAGCAGCCCCGGTGCGCCTGGAGGTTCCGGCCTTTGATGATCCGGTGCGGGGGCGGGTCTTGTCCATTCCCAACGGAGATCAGCCCCGGCTGAACCGTCTGTACTTGCGCCGGGGCAGCCTTCCTGAGCCGGATCAGCCCGGACAGGCGGTAATCAGCGAGCCCCTGGCCCAGGCCCACAGCCTGAAGCCCGGCGATGAACTAAGAGCCATCATCAGAGGCCGGCTGGAGACCTTGACCATCAGCGGAGTGGCCCTCTCTCCGGAGTTTGTCTATCAGCTCGGCCCAGCTGATCTTATTCCGGACTACGAGCGCTTCGGCGTACTCTGGATGAACCGCCGTGACCTGGAAGCGGCCTTTGATATGCAGGGAGCTTTTAACAGCGTACTTGTCAGCCTGCAGTCCGGTGCCCATGAAGCATCGGTCCTGGATGCCCTGGATGAGATACTTGCCCCTTACGGCGGGGTTGGGGCCTATGGGCGCGAAGATCAGGTCTCGCACAGATTCCTGCAGGATGAACTGGACCAGTTGAGGGTCATGGCCGTGGTCCTGCCCCTGATTTTCCTGGGGGTGGCCGCTTTTCTGCTGAGCGTGCTCCTGAGCCGGATCATCAGCACCCAGCGCCGCCAGATCGCGGTGCTCAAAGCCTTTGGATACACCAATCAAGAAATCGGCCTGCACTACATCCTGTTTTCGGGCCTGATTGTGACTTCTGGCTGTATTCTTGGGGTGGGCCTGGGCCTGTGGGCCGCCGGGGAACTGGCCGCCCTGTACGGCGAATATTTCCGCTTTCCGGAGCTTATTTTCAGGCTGAGCCCCCGGATTCTGGCCCTGGCTGTGTTTGTTGCTCTTGCTGCCGCCTTGCTGGGGATTTTCCGGGCGGTACGCGGCGCGGTAAGCAGCCCTCCGGCCGAGGCCATGCGTCCTCCTGCCCCTGAAAAATTTTCCCTGGGGTCATTTCAGGGTCCAGTCTGGAACAGGATACTGGATCAGACCGGGCGGATCATCCTGCGCAACTTGGCCCGCAAGAGATTCAAGGCCTTGATGTCCGTGCTGGGCATTGCCCTGTCCGGGTCCCTGCTGCTTCTTGGAAGCTACCAGTTCGGCTCGGTGGATCATATGCTGGATACTCAGTATCGGCTGGTCCAGAAAATGGATGTGCACCTGGTGTTTACCGAGTCCGTGCATGAGCAGTCCAGCAGGGAGCTTGAAGTCCTGCCCGGTGTGCTTTTCGTGGAAACCTACCGCAGCGTACCGGTGCGCTTGAAGCATGGGCAGAGGGACTATCGGACCAGCATTATGGGCATGGAGCAAAAACCGGCCCTGCGCGGAATCCTGGACCAGGACTTCAGCCAGGTGAAGCTGCCCCTCCAGGGACTGGTGCTGACTGATTACCTGGCCGGGCATCTGGGGGTTGAGCCCGGGGACACGCTGCAGGTGGAAATCATGGAGGGCCGCCGCCGAAACGTGGAGATGGAGGTGGCCCGCCTGGTGCAGGAGCCCATCGGGGTGGGGGCCTACATGGAGCGCCGGGCCCTGAACAGGGTCATGGGGGAGGGACCGGCAGTGTCCGGTGCCTGGCTGCTCACTGACCACACCCGGCACTTTGAGCTTTATGAGCATTTGTGGGACACTCCGGCTATCGCCGGGATCGGAGTCACATCACAGGCCGAGGTCAATATCCGCAGCTATATCCAGGATACTGCCCTGGGATTCATGGCGGTCTTGCTTGTCATGGCCGGTTCCATAGCCTTTGCCGTGGTCTACAATAATGCCCGTATCGCCTACGAGGAGCGCTACCGCGAACTGGCCACCCTCAGGGTCCTGGGAATGACCCGGGTGGAAGTGGGCTGGATTCTTGTGGGCGAAATACTGGTAGTCACCCTGGCGGCCATCCCCCTGGGCTGGCTTCTGGGGGCCGGTTTTGCCTACGGGTTGAACCAGGCCCTGAGTACGGATTTCTTCCGGCTGCCCTTCGTGCTGCAGCCGGGGGTGTTTGCCTTTTCCGCGGCCGGGGTGCTGCTGGCCACGTTTTTGTCCGTACTCTTGATTCTACGCAGACTGCTGCGTCTGGACATGGTGGAAGCCCTGAAGACGGAATAGTTGGGGACGGGGCTGGCGCAAACAAGTCAGATCATCCACAAAACGGCAGAGAAACAAAGATGAGCACAAGAAAGAAAATTATCCTGGTTCTGGCCGGACTGGCCATCCTGGGAGCTCTGGCCGCAGCCCTAACCCCTTCCCCGGTGCCGGTGAGCACGGTGCAGGTGGAAAAGGGCTACTTTGCCGAGTACGTGGAGGACGAAGGCTACACCAGGCTTAAAACCACCTACGTCATGAGTGCTCCGGTGCAGGGGTATCTGCACCGGGTGGATCTGGAGCCGGGGGACGGAGTGCAGGCCGGTGAGGTTTTGTTCAGCATGGAGGCTCTGCCCGCCCCCGGGCTGGACCTTCGAGCCCAGGAGCAGGCCAGGGAGAATCTGAGGGCTGCCCGGGCCAGGCTGGAATCTGCCCGGGCCGAACATGAAAACGCCCGGATACAGATGGACTACGCGGCCAGGGAAGTCAGACGCCATGAAGAACTTTTTGCCCATAATGTAATATCGGCCTCGGTCATGGACAAGATGCACAATGAACAGATGCGGGCCACTGCGGCAAAGAAAGCGGCCCGTTCGGCCATGGAGGCAGCGCTCTTTGAAAAGGAAAATGCCCGGGCGGTGCTGGACATTACCCAGGGGGCGCGCCTCGGGCGGGAACAGGGTCTTAAGATCAGGTCCCCGGTGTCCGGGATGGTGCTGAACCGGATGCATTACCAGGAAGGAACTGTGCCTGCCGGGGTGGAGATTCTGGAAATCGGAGACCTGGATGAACTGGAAGTGCGGGTGGATCTTTTATCCATGGATGCGGTCAGGGTGAGGCCCGGGATGCGGGTGGAGCTTGAGCGCTGGGGGGGAGAAAAACCCCTTGCCGGCAGGGTGCGCCGGGTGGAACCGGCGGGTTTCACCAAGATATCCGCTCTGGGCGTGGAGGAGCAGAGGGTGCCCGTGCTGGTGGAGATCACCAGTCCCAGGCAGGATTGGGAGCAGTTGGGCAAAGAGTACCGGGTGGAGGCCAGGTTTATTCTTTGGGAGGGCCTGGAAGTAATGTCCGTGCCTTCCAGCGCCCTGTTCCGGGAAAACGGTAAGTGGCAGTTATTTGTGCTTCAGGAGGGCCGGGCCTTGGTACGCCGGGTGGAGACCGGGCGGCGCAGCGGGCTCCGGACCCAGGTGGTTCAGGGGCTGGAACCCGGAGAGAAGGTAATCACTCATCCCGGAGATCAGGTCCGGGACGGGGTGCGGGTGAAGGCTGGACCATAGTCAGTGAGGACGGCCAGGATCCTGGTCAGGTGCAATCAGTTTAAGTTCTAACCTGAAGTTTTCCTGATCCCCTGGCGAATACACCCTGGCATTGATACTTCTCCCAGATCTGATGCAGGTAAAAATTACAGGGCATCCTTTGCTGGTTACTAACTGGCACTGCTTTGTTTTTACTGACTTCTGAC
>NZ_QYZY01000115.1:0-7237 GCF_003838035.1 Desulfonatronospira sp. MSAO_Bac3
TCAGCTGACAATCCGGCTGCCTGGGAACCAGGGCTTTTTTTGAGGAATCACGTGGATGCATGAATACCTCCTTAACTCTGTTACCCAAAGGTCTGCACAAATACCTGGTTAAGTTTTCCCAGCATGGGATAGTCCGGCCGGAATGATTTGAGCTCATCCAGGTGTTGCCTGGCTTTTTCCCTGTCCTGGAGGCGAATGGCCGAGGCGGCTGCCCAGAAGAGGCCGTCAGGATCGGGGTTGCCGTAGGCTTCAAGGTGAAAGGAGTTGGCTTCCATGGCATGTTGCAGACACTGGGAGAAGTTGCTCAGCTTGAACTCCATCCTGGCCAGGCGGATAAGAGCCCGGTGCCGGGAGCGCCGGTCTTTTTCCAGTGCCTTGTTCCAGACCTGCCTTGCCCTGGCATAATCCTGCAGGGCCAGGTAGCAGTCCCCCTCGGTCCAGCGCACGAACTGCCGTCTGAACTTATCCGGAATTCGACACAGGACCTGCAGAGCGTCCATGGGCCTGGACATTCCCAGGAGCACTCGTGCCCAGAGTTCGTGAATGTAGTCGCCTTTTACGGGATCAGTAAAGGAGGCTGCAAACTCCAGTTCCTTGATGGCCTGCTCCGGGCTGTTCATTTCGAAATGCACCTTGCCCAGGGCGAAATACTTGTGTTCAGCCCGGATGTAGTTTCTGGATTCATCGTGCTCCAGGCACTTGTTGAGATGTTCCATGGCCTCTTTGGGCCTGCCCTGCTTGAGCAGGCATGAGCCCAGGTTGTAGAGGGACTTGATGTAGTTTTTGTACTCCTGGTGCCTTTTTTCCCGGGCATTTTCATCATAGGCTTCCCAGTTGCCTACAGCAGTTCTAAAAAGCGGAGCTGCCTTGCGGTCCATGTTCTGCAGGTTTTTGTAGAGCATGCCCTGACGGTAGAAGTTTGTAACCCTGTCAGGCCTGAGTTTTTGTGCCTGAACAAAGTACTTGTGAGCCTTCTCAGTGTACTGGACTTTCTGCTTGTAAGGCAGGATGCGCTCCCGGTTTTTTGCTGCGTAGAGAAGATTGTAAATCACATAGGCCAGCCCGGAGACAGCGTAAAAATTGTCAGGCTGGTCCTGTACGCACTTTTCGTATTCGGCCATGCTTTGTTCCTGCCTGCCGGCCTGGCTCAGAGCAAAAGCCAGTTCGGCCCGGAGAGGGGTATCCAGTCCCATGGCAACCAGTTCCGGCTCTTTTTCCTCCAGGGGATAAAAGAGGTCCACCACCTTTTGCCAGTCGTTGTTGTCCCGGCCCAGTGCAATCTCGGCCAGACAGGAGTTTACCCTGCTTCTAAGCTGTTCCATTTTAGAAGAGTCCTCGGCCAGGGTATCCAGGAAGTCCTGCTCCTGACCTTGAGTCTGATCCTGGATATGTTCCTGGTCAGGGCTGGTTTCGGGTTCGCCGTTTACGGCCTTGTCCCTGGGGTATGAAATAACTTTGGCTTGCATTGAACTCATATCCGACCTCCAGATAAAAAACGGGTTGCCATGTTGCCCCTGGATGACCAAAAGGGCAGTTTTCCCTGCCTGGTTGTTATTTACGGTTTTGACGCTGCATTTTTCAGAGATTGACGGGAAGATATTTCAGAAAAGGGCAAGACATGAATACGTCACTTCCATATTTTTGATGGATATTTTGAAATCCAGGTGAAGGTTTCCGTAATAAATGTCTTAGACGTGAAAAATATTCAGCCCGGAGCCGGCAAAGAAAATCCCGGAGTCAGTTATGAAAAGGAGGTTTAAGGATATGAATGTACCCAGGACATATTTTTGCCCTTTCTGCTTTACAGAAATCCTTGAGTTTTATCTTGTCTGTTCTGGATGCGGGCGGTTCATGAATCATAAGCTGTTGCTTCAGTCCTTGCCGACTGTAGATAATCAAGGCAAAAACCAGCATAACCGGTCCAGAAATGATGCAGAGAATAGAAGAGTCGGGCCTGATGGAAAAAACGACAAAAACATGCCGGGTGATTCCAAAAGCTGAATCACGCCCCATATAAACCTTAATAAACAAAACATTTTTGTCGGTTAAAAAGAAACATCTTGCTGCCATGGGAGGAAGAAATGCAGGAAAAAATCTGTATGTGCTCGGTCTTAACCAACGGGGTAACCATTATATACATCATAAATGATGATGAATCTTGGATTGAACCTTGTATTATCAGGGTTCATGGTGAGCCTGATCCGACCAAAGTTTCTTTTCAGCCTCTCCAGATTTTCAGCATTACCCCGGTCATGCCTGCCATCAACCAGATGCATATTCTGACCTCCTATTCTCCTGAGCCTGAGATAGAATCTTCGTATAGAAGTTTTTTGTCTATGTATCTGAAGGACGTTGCAATGCCGGTCAATTGATTATGTGCCCGGAATATGCACAGTTAAGCTCATCTTTTTTATATATGGTGTGCTGGCAGGCGAGTGGGAGATAGAGTTCTGCACATCAACGTATGTTATCTGCCTTCAACAAGAGATGAGCAGGAATTTCAGGAATATGACGTTTAGTGACTTACTCCTGAAACCCTGTCATAAAAAACAAGAAACTTAGACAGGATTAACAGGATGGTTAGGATAATCAGCCACCGGCCTGATGCCGCTGACTGAATTTACCATCCAGCACTCACTTTCTTCTTCATGAGTGCCGGAAAAAAGTGAGTGCTGGAGTGATTACCTTTTGGCCTGGCTTCCGGCCAGGACAAAAATGTTTTTCTCTTAATCAATCTCTTAATCCTGTTAATCCTGTCAAAAACTCTTTTATTTATTGGGTTGCGGGCATAGCCCGCCTTAGACTTTTATTATAAAGGGGGCGGACATGCATGTGCCCGGCCCCCCTCTTTACAGATTAATCCAGTCCTTCCCGTTCCACTCTTTCCACGGCTTCGTCCACCACTTTCTGGACATCTTTCTGCACGTCCCTGGGGACTCTGGAAATGGGACCTTCGTGGGTTTCCAGGATGTCCCTGGTTTTTTTGATGATGCGGTCCTGCATGGTCTGGCTGCCGTTTTTGACCCAGTCCTCGTAGCTCTGCCGGTCCATGAGGGTGGGACGCCAGTGTTTGCGGAACCATTTCATGGTATGGTCTTCGTAGAGGTAGTGGCCTCCGGAGCCCACCCTGTTTATCACGTCCACGGACAGGGTCTCTTCGTTGACCTCTATGCCGTCCTCTATGATGCGGGCCATGCTGATGATTTCGTCGTCCATCACCGTCTGGAATATGTCTCCGGTCTTGCCTGACTCGGTGTAGCCGCAGTCATGGACGAAGTTGGCGCCCGTGAGCATGGAGGTGTGGATCTGCAGGGTGGCTTCGATGCCGGACTGGATTTCCATGACCTTGGTATCGGTGCACCCGGCTGTGCCGAACATGGGCAGGCCGCAGTACCGGGCCATTTCCGTGAGTCCTCCGCTCAGTACATTGAGCTCGGGTGCTCCGTAGGCGTAAATGCCCCGGCGCATGTCCAGGATGGACTGCACCCCGCCCAGGATGATGCAGGTGCCGGGATTAATGAGCTGGGACAGAACTACGCCCACCATGGATTCGGACAGGGCCACCACCAGCTGCCCGGCATGGGTGGCCGGGACTGTGCCGCCGCCGATGGCGCAGGGGCTGTAGTCCTGGGGAATGCCCTGTTCGGCGCAGTACATTAGCTTGTCAATGGCGTGGAAATCGCTCACCAGCGGTGAGATGGGCTCGCTGTACAGGATATAGTTGGGCTTTTTCCGGAAAGCCTCTTCCCCGCCGGCCATGATGCAGCCGATGCGGTGGATATCCCGGGCCCCGCCGCGCTGGTAGGACCAGGCCATAATGGGGGTGGTGGTGTTCTGGATCATGTCCGCGAACTCGTATACGTCATCAGTTCCCCGGGGGACGTCGCTTATGGTCACCAGGCCCTCCACAAAGCCTATATTGGGCAGGGCGTCGCAGACCCGGGCCACGGTTGTGGCGTCCTGGCGCAGGCATTTGCGGCGCTCCATGGTATAGGGGTCGCGAAAGTATACCAGGGTAGGGCCGGGACCGAAATAGCTGCGGTTTTCCTCGATATAGATGCGTGGATTTCCCTCCCAGTCGAAAATGGTGGTCATGAGCGGCACTGACTGCAGGGCCTGGCGCACCAGTTTGGGGGGGATATATACCCGGATGCCGTCGACTTTGCATCCATGTTTTTTGAATATTTCCCGGGCCTGTTCATGGTGAACGTTGGCCCCGGTGTCCTGAAGGACCTTGAGCATTCCGTGAAATATGGTCTGCTTCTGATCCTCTGATAGAAAGGAAAACCTTGGACTGCGGTTTACTGTGCAGTTGGTTTTATCACTGGCCATATATTAATCCTCCTTGGGCGAAAATGGCTGCAGGCTGAGCACAGCCTGTGTCTTGGGTTGGAGGTTCTACTTGGAGTGCCTCTGTTCAGCGGCATCAATAATCTTTTCCAGTTCCTTCTGGAGCTTGTCGTCAATGGGCTCGGGCTGGTGCTCCTGCAGAATGCGCTCAGTTTCTTCCTTGATGCGATCATTCATGGTCTTTTTGCCTTCGCGCACCCATGTTTCGTAATCGGAGCGGTCCTGGAGCCTCGGCTGAAACCAGTCCTTGTAATGAGTCAGTGTATGCTCTGAAGTAAGGTACTCCCCGCCGGGGCCGATCTTGTCTATGAGGTCCAGGGCCAGGTATTCGTCCTCGGTGTTGATGCCCTTGCCTATCTGGCGGATCATGCCGATAATTTCGTCGTTCATGACCAGACTTTCCAGGGAGGCATTGACGCCGCTGTCGATATAGCCCACGTCGTGCACGAGGCTGGCTCCTGAAAGATAGGCGTAGTAGTTGCTTGTGGCGGATTCAATGGCCGCCTGCTCGTCCAGGACCTTGGAGTCGGTGCATCCGCCGGTGGAAAACATGGGCAGGCCCAGCCACTTGGAGATATCCGTATTGGCTGCCGAGGCCAGGGACAGTTCCGGTGCGCCGTAGGAGTAGGTGGTGGTGATCATGTCCAGGACAGTGGTCACTCCGCCCATTACCAGGGGCATGCCCGGGTTTTTGAGATAGGTGAGTACCGAGGCCATCATGGTTTCGGACAGAGACTGCACCAGCATGCCGGCCATGGTGGCCGGGGCTGTGGCTCCGGAACTGGGGCATGGGGTATACATGCAGGGAATGCCTTTTTCTGCGGAGAAAAGAAGCTTTTCCACTGCTGTATTGTCGTTTTTAAGGGGAGAGATGGGCTCAATGTATGTAACGAACATGGGCTCCAGGCGGTATTCCTTTTCCCCTCCCCGGAACAAAGAAGCCATTTTCCACAGATCCTCCAGTCCTTCACCGTCTACAGAGGTCAGGACCATGGGCTTGGTGCAGCCCTTGAGCATGGCCATGAACTGGTGCCGATCGTAGGTCTGGGGGTTGGGTACGTCCTGGACTATGCCGTGGGACATGAAAAAGTCCAGGTTGGGCAGAAAGTCCACGATGCGGGCGGCGTTTACAACGTCGTTGTAGTTGGTGCGCCTGCGTTCGCCGGTTTCGCGGTCATAGGTAAAGGGCAGGTCCGAACCCGTGCCGAAGTTTACCGTGTCCTTTTCCAGTTTGATTCTGTGTTTTGCGGTCCTGCCGGTGAGGTTGATCTTGCGGGGGTGACTCTTGATGGCCTTTTCCACCAGAGAAATGGGCACCCGGACCAGGTTGCCGTCGGAAACCACAGCCTCGCTGTTTTTAAACAGCTCCAGGGCCTCATCGTGGTGAAACCTGGCCCCGGTACGCTGTATAACGTCCAGGGCCGCAGAATAGATCATCTCGATCTGATTCTCGGACAAAACCCTGAACTTGGGGGTTGTCTGTATGGTTTGATTGATTTTGGGCATATTTAGACTCCTGTGTATGCGTTTCTACAAGAAAGAATAAGGATGACCGGGGTCTATCCCTTGACCAGCTCCAGGGCTTTTTCGGTTCCGATGGAGGCATTGGGGGCGTATGCATCGGCCCCGATTTCCTGGGCAAAGTCGTCGGTTACCGGGGCTCCGCCCACGATGACCTTGACCTGGTCGCGGATGCCGGCTTCCTTGAGGGCGTTTATGACCTCGCCCATCTTGGGCATGGTGGTTGTCAGAAGGGCGGACAGTCCCAGAATCTGGGGCTTTTCCTTTTTGACCATTTCCACGATGTCTTCGGTCTTGCGGTCAATGCCCATGTCGATGACGTTGAATCCGGCCCCTTCCATCATCATGCCGGCCAGGTTCTTGCCGATGTCGTGCAGGTCGCCCTGGACGGTGACCATGATCACTGTACCGGCCTTGGAGCTGGATTCCTCGGAGAGCACCGGGCGCAGCTTTTCCATGGCTGCGTGCATGGCCTTGGCTGAACGCAGGACTTCCGGGATAAACATTTCGCAGTCCCTGAATTTCTTTCCGACAATATCCATGCCTGCAAAAAGGCCCTTCTGCAGAATTTCTTCAGGGTCCATTCCGTCGTTTATAAGTTCCTGGGTCAGCTCTCCAACCTCGTCAATTTTACCGTGCAGCAGTCCGTCGGCTATTTTACCTAATTTCTCAGACATGATATTCCTCCTTGATGATTTGTTGTTTTATTTATTTTGAAAGCGTCACTTGACTGTAATCGAAAAAAAGAAGCAATGCCCGGGTCGTTACAGCTTGCAGGCTGTTTTGAGGTCCGCTGCCGCATCTATTTTTTCCCAGGTGAATTCCGGCTTTTCCCGGCCGAAATGGCCGTAGTTGGTGGTCATCTGGTAGATGGGACGCTTGAGGTCCAGGCGTTTTATGATAAAATAAGGGCGCAGGTCGAATACCTCGCGCACCGCCTTGGTCAAGGTCTCGTCATCCACCTGCCCGGTGCCCATGGAGGTGGCCAGTACCGAGACAGGCTCGGCCAGGCCGATGCAGTAGGCTATCTGCACCTGGCAGCGCTCGGCCAGGCCGGCGGCTACCACATTCTTGGCCACGTAGCGGGCCATGTAGGCCCCGGAACGGTCCACCTTGGAAGGATCCTTGCCCGAAAAGGCCCCCCCGCCGTGAGCGGCCATGCCGCCGTAGGTGTCGTTTATTATCTTGCGTCCGCAAAGGCCGCAGTCCCCCATGGGACCTCCCACCACGAAGCGCCCGGTGGTGTTGATGTATATCTTGGTCTTCTCATCCATAAGCTCCGGGGGCAGGGTGTGAAAAATCACTTCCTTCTTGATGGCATCGGACAGGTCCTGGTAGGCGATGTTGGGGTCATGCTGGGCTGAGA
>NZ_QYZY01000116.1:0-3371 GCF_003838035.1 Desulfonatronospira sp. MSAO_Bac3
CAGGGGCAAGCAGCTCACACTGACTACTGCCCATCCTGGACAGGCCGGTCGATTGCTTCCCGCACTCTGGACAAAAGTTCCGGCACCCGGTAAGGCTTGGCCATAAAGCCTACGCGACCGGACTTGAGGTACTGCCTGAGTCTTTCTTCAGGAGAATATCCGCTCACCACAAGTATGTTCACCTCTGAATCCAGTTCAAGAAGCCGCTGTATACACTCGTACCCACCCATGCCGGGCATATTGATGTCCATTATAATCAAGGCGATACTGTCTTGATTCTTTTGATACATTTCCAGGGCCTGCTCTCCGCTTTCTGCACAGCTTGCCCTGTACCCTGCTTCCTCCAGGGCCTCCCGGGTAAGTTCCCTTAGAGCCGGCTCATCGTCCACCACCAGAATATGCTCATAGCTGTCTACTTTTTTTTCTTCCCTGTCTGAAAAGCAGGCTTCCTCTTCTGGGGCTACAGGCAGATAAATCCTGAATTTTGCCCCCTGCCCCGGACTGCTCCTGCACTCTATATATCCCTGATGATTTTCCACTATCCCGAACACTGAGGCCAGGCCGAGCCCGGTTCCTTTGCCCGGCTCCTTAGTGGTAAAAAAGGGATCAAAGATTTTCTGCCTGATATCCTCGTCAATGCCCTCACCGGTATCACTGATGCTCAGCAGTACATAACTGCCGGGTTCCACCCTGAAATGCTCCAGAAGCTGAGGCTCCTGGAAATGTGCCATGGAGGTCTCGATGGTTAACCTCCCTCCCTCGGGCATGGCATCCAGGGCGTTGTTGCACAGGTTTAGCAAAACCTGCTCCAGTTGCGCAGGATCTCCCTGAACAGGCTTAATACCGTCATCCAGTCTGAGTTCCAGGGCAATTTGGTCCGGAAAAGACTTTTTAAGCAACGAGGCCGTTTCGGCAGCCTCCCGGTTGAGATCAACCGGCCTGAACTGGCCTTCTATTTCCCGGCTGAAGGTCAGAAGCTGTCTCACTAACTTTGCAGCCCTCTCCCCGGCCTGCTGTATCTGCACTATCCTTTTTATATCCGGATCGTCCTGGGCTTTTTTTTCCAGCAGCATCCTGACGTGGCCGCTTATGACCTGCAGAATATTGTTGAAATCATGAGCTATTCCCCCGGCCAGAGTACCTACAGCCTGCATCTTGTGCGCCTGATGCAGACGTGCTTCCATATCCCTGCGTTCGGTTATATCCGTGGATATTACAATACGCACCATTCGACCGTCGCTCCAGGGTATGGCCATGGCCCTGCAGTCATAAGAACTTCCGGTTTCCTGGTCCTGATATTCCCACCTGGCCGGTTCAGGGGTCCCGGACTGATTTTTAAGCTCATCTTTTCTGCAAAAAGAACACGGACCCTGCTGAGCATTCTGAAACACTTCCCAGCACTTGCGGCCGATCACATCTCCCCTTTTCTCCCGGATATAGCTGTTTATAAAAAGGATCTCGTCAGAATGCATATCCGCCACGTACACTGCAGCGTCCAGGCTGTCCAGGATGCCGGCCAGACGCTGTTCACTGCGTCGCAGGGTCTCCTCTCTGCGCACGACGGTTTCAGCCATATCCTGGAAGCTGTTGCTTAATGCCTGCAGTTCGTAAAATGAAGATACATAGTTCTGTACCCCCATATCAAAAGCGCCCCGGGGCAGTTTTTCCACCTCCCCGGTAAAGGTGACCAGGGGGTCTATCACGTCCTGGCGCACTCTCCAGGTCACATTCCAGACAAGCAGGCCAAGAAACCCAAAAAGCAGGAACCCGGCAAACCCAATGGGCATAAGAACCGGCAGCAGCTGTCCCTTGACAGACCAGGCTGTAAAGACTGTCCACTCCGCTTCCGGAACCTTTTCCGCACTGAAAAGATAAAGCTCACCGTATTTTCTGCCCATTCCCAGAAAACCTGTCTGTCCCTGCAGAGCTCTGGCCACGGGCCTGAGATGACCGAGATTATACTGCCCGGCCACCACGCTGGATTCAGGGTGAGCCAGGACATTACCATAACCGTCCAGGACAAAGACCCGGTCATCTTTTTGCATCCGGGTTATCCTGGTTATAAACTCCTGCAGGGAGTCCAGGTCCAGCTCAGCAACCAGAATTTTACTGAAGTGGCCTGTATAAGACAGACTTACTGTAACAGTATATTCGTCCGGCTTCATGTAGGGAGTGGAAAAGTAAAACTCTCCTGAAGTCTCAAGTCTTTCTGTTGCCGGAATCATGCGGGAATAATCCTGGAAAGCCTCCATCTCGGGCAGAACCTGCCTGATGCGTCCGGATTCATCCAGAACCAGAAAACGCTTGAAAAGCCCGGCATGAGCCTTGTAGTGACTGGCAAAGGCCTCAAATTCCGGGTAAAGTACCATCCTGGACAAAAATCTGATGGTCTGCATCTGGGACTTGATATGAGACTGCACGTAGGAGGAAATGCTGGCCGCCTGCAGGCGCTGCTCGCTCCTGATCTCCTGATAACGGAAATATCCCAGCAGAACTGCGATCCCAAGGATTATCAGCATGGAGATGAGCAGAAGACGCCAGCCCAGAAGGCGCTGCAGGATATTGGTCAGAGTGGGTGCCGGCTTCATTCGAAATCCTCTGCCTTGAAGCTGTACACCTCCTCAAATTCACCCTCTCTGACCTGGACTATGGTTACCGGGCTTGTTACATCTCCATATTCGTCTATGGTTATGGGCCAGTAAAGTCCTGGATAATCGCGGATTTCAGTGAGGGCCTGCTCCAGTCCCCTGTCTCCGGAAGACTCTTCCAGGGCCAGGGCCAGAATATGTGCGGCATCATAGGCCATAGCAGCTGCAAATGATGGCTCGCTGCCGAATCTTGATCTATAGTTCTTTGCAAACTCGTAATAATCAGTTCCCAGATTTTCCTGGGATGTTGTCGTGACAAAGGTCATATTTTCCACTGTCCTGCCGCCCGCCCGCAGAAGCTCCCTGGTCATTGCCCAGCCAGAACTGAAAATATCAGGACTTAAGCCAGTGCTTTCAATGGCCTGCACCAGATTGACCACATCCCTTCCGGACACGGCCAGAAACAGGCCCTGCTCTGAACATAGCTGCAGGTCATCTGCAATCTGCAGCCAGTCCTGACTGCGGCTGGCATAAAGCTTTTTTCTATTTGTTACCTCGCCGCCGGCGGACTTGAATTCCTGCACAAAATGTTTTTCAAAAGAATCTGCATATATTTCGTTGTCCATATCCCTCAGGGTACACAAGGTATCTATTTCCTTTTCATGAAACACATACCGGGCCAGGGCGATTGCGTGCTGATCGGTGCTGGGCTGGATACGGAAAAAATTGTCCTTGATGCCGCTCAGCTTCGGAGTAGAGGTTGTGGGGCTTAAAAGCACAACA
>NZ_QYZY01000117.1:0-2371 GCF_003838035.1 Desulfonatronospira sp. MSAO_Bac3
GGGGCATAGGGCATGGGGCATGGGGAAGAACGTATGGGAGTATGGGTGTGTGGGAGTATGGGTGTGGGAAGAGATGGAGACAGGGCAGGGAGCAAAGGCATTTATTGTGCCTTTCCCTGACTTAACAAGCAACCCATTTTCTAAGTGTAACCATTCAGGGGGTCCTCGGTGGTTACTCATGGCATTAGGCCAGGGGACTGTCCCCCTGGCCGGTACCTACCCCCCTGAATGGTTACTTCTAAGTGTTGTAGCAGGGCTTTTTTTCTTCAAACCGGTAGGTTGAGGTGTTCGTATGCCCTGGGAGTGGCCACTCTGCCCCTGGGGGTGCGTTTTAAAAATCCGCACTGGATGAGATACGGTTCGTAAATGTCTTCCAGGGTGCGGACTTC
The DNA here is from genome assembly GCF_003838035.1 of Desulfonatronospira sp. MSAO_Bac3. NCBI lineage: Bacteria > Pseudomonadati > Thermodesulfobacteriota > Desulfovibrionia > Desulfovibrionales > Desulfonatronovibrionaceae > Desulfonatronospira > Desulfonatronospira sp. MSAO_Bac3. Next base: position 390 of record NZ_QYZY01000117.1, read on the forward strand.
TTCTGAACAGGCCACAGCTACTGTCTTGACTCCCACAGGACCGCCTGCGAATTGGCGGATGATGCAGTCCAGGATCTTGCGATCCATCTGGTCCAGGCCCAGGGGATCAACATCCATGCGCTTGAGTGCCCTGGATGCCACCTGAGAGTCGATGACCTCCTGCCTGCCCACCACTGCAAAATCATGCACCCTTCGAAGCAGGCGGTTGGCTATTCGCGGGGTGCCCCTGGAACGCCTGCCGATTTCCAGGGCACCGTCAGAGGTTATGTTGATTCCAAGGATCCTTGCGGAGCGTTCCACTATGGTGGCCAGTTCCTCAGGGGCATAAAAGTCCAGCCTGCAGATGACCCCGAAGCGGTCCCGCAGGGGGGAGGTTAAAAGCCCGATCCTGGTGGTCGCCCCCACCAGGGTGAATGGTTCCAGGTCGATCTTTACCGTCCTGGCCCCGGGTCCCTGACCCAGGATAAGATCCAGCTTGAAATCCTCCAGGGCAGGGTAGAGAATTTCTTCTACTGTGGCCGGCATGCGGTGTATTTCATCGATGAACAGGACATCATTTCTGCTCAGGTTGGTCAGAATGGCAGCCAGATCAGCGCTTCTCTCCAGAACCGGTCCGGTGGTGCAGACAATATTCACCCCCAGTTCTCCGGCCAGAATCCTGGCCATGGTGGTCTTGCCCAGTCCGGGGTTGCCGTAAAGCAGGGTGTGATCCAGATGCAGCCCTCTTTCCAGGGCAGCTCCGAGGTAGACCTTGAGGTTGGAGCGTACATCCTCCTGGCCTACAAACTGGTCAAGAGTGTGAGGCCTTACGTGCTCGTCGTTGGTACTGCTGTTCATAGTAATAATGGTCACAGGTGCGGGTATTTAGGCCTGCCTGGCAGAACCGCCAGGCCCGGGGCAAACTGATAATTTTTAAAGTACCATTACTTGCTGCCCTGGTCAATGCGGGCTTTTGCGGCAATGAAACAGGCCTTGCAGGTTTTTGGGTCCAAGCACTTTACAGGAGGATGCTCTTGAGGCAGGAAATTCTTGCCAGGCAGGCAATTTTCAGGTGCTGCTGAAGATTTGGCAGGACTGATGTATTCAGAAATGTAACTCGGGGCGATTATTATGCGTAAACAGGTTCCACTGGAAAGACTTCTTTATTTCAAGGAACAGATAGGTTTTGATGCCAAGACTCAAGAGCTTCTCAAAAAGCACGGTCATGTAATTGCAGAGCACAAAGAGGATTTTGCCGTGTATTTCGAGGAGTTTTTCAGGGGGGTTGAAGAGACCAGGCCTTATCTTGAGGTTCAGGAATATCCAGGACAGCTGCAGGGAATATGGAAGAGGTGGTTTGAGAGCATACTGACCAGGGATTTTGATGAACACCTGGTGGGCTGGATGTGGAACAGTGGGATAACCCATGTGCGCATCAACCTGGATCACAGGTTTGTAAACCTTGGATACTGCCTTGCCAGGAGATTCTTCAATCAGGCCATCAGCAGAAGCATTGCACAGGAGGATATGGCGGAAGCCATGGAGGCGGTAGAAAAGGCCCTGGATCTGTGTCTGCTCATTGAAACCGAGGCTTTTTTAGCCAACACCTTTCAGTGCGACAGCGAAGTTATAAGGGGTATCGCCCACCAGATCAGAAATCCCATTACCGTCATCGGGGGCAGCATCATGCGCCTCAAGCGCAGCAAGGAAGTCACTGCCGGGGCGGCCCATGAAACCTACGACACCATTCTGGCCGAGTCCAGGCGCATGGAGAAGATGGTTCGGGATGTAAGCAGCTACAACGAAGTTTTTCACCGCCAGTCGGAATGGAGCCCTGTTTTCCTGCAGGAAATGCTGCAACAAGTCCTGGATGAGTGCAGTAATCGCTATCCGGTGGACAACCTGGACCTGCAGACCGGTTTTGCTCCCATGGCCAAACAGGTGCTGGGCAACCCTGATGAGTACCGCCTCATGTTCAGGCACCTGCTGGCCAACGCCTTTGA
>NZ_QYZY01000118.1:0-3528 GCF_003838035.1 Desulfonatronospira sp. MSAO_Bac3
CAGCGTGCCCCTCATGCGCCAGGGAAACCTGATAATCGGCAGAAGACGGTCCATGGCCACTCTTCTCTGGGACGAAATTCTAGAGCTTCGGGCTTCTTCGGCCAGGGCGCTGGCCTTTGCCTTTGACTGCCACGGGATCAACCTGCACAGGTTGCGCAGGCAACCGGGGAGTTATCAGGACGGTTTTTTAAGGGTCTGCGATGCAGAACTGCAAACCTGGGTCTATCACGAAATAGGCGAATCCCTGGTGGATGTTTTTCCCGGGGATTTATGGCAGCGTATTGTCTCGGAGCAGGCCGGGACTCTGGTGGAGTTTTTTGCCCGTACAGTGCGGGATATATTGGCTGATACCTGCCGGGGAGGTCTGCTGGATCATGTCATAAAAGAGCGCAGGAGTTCCTCCCTGGGATTTTATGCTGCTTTGACCAGGCCCCTTTCCCGGATTCTCTATCCCGAGATTGTCCCGGCTGTGCAGGATTTTATGCAAAATCCCAGGTGGGAAAAAATTGAAGAGGCGCGAACAGCCGGCTACAAGCGCGGCCGGGAGCTGGCCCTGAACCTGGTGGATGTTTATGAGCACTGCAGGCAGGAGGACCTGGAACGGGCCGGAAACCAGGTGATGGACAAAGTTATCCGTCCCCTGGGCATAGTAGATTCTCTGGAAGACGAGAACCCGGCGTAAAGTCCCGCCCTGGCCTGAACCTTCCGGGAGTAACCATTCAGGGGGTCCTCGGTGGTGATTACTGGCACAAGGCCTGGGGACTGTCCCTCGCTAAGTACCGGCTGTGCTGGTACACAAAACTTCGCGTCTGTAATTTTTGTAATTGTGCGTAAAAGGTGTCGCGGGGACTGTCCCCTGGCCGGTTCCGGCATCCCCTGAATGGTTAACTTCCGGGATTTATTTTTCAAGTACGCCTATTTCCTGAAGGGCTTTTTCAACTTTTTCTCTGGAAATGGGTTTTGAAAGGTAGGCATCAGCCTGGCCCTGGAAAAATGCAGTGGTTACATTTTTGGTGTCTGAAAGGGCAGTGGTCATGACCGCCTTTACTTCCTGGCCGATGGGAACCTGCTGTTCGGATTCAATCTCACGGATTTTTTTCAGGGCACTTTGTCCATCCATAACAGGCATCATTATATCCATAAAAACCATGTCGTAAGGCTGTCCCTGTTTAATAGCCCCTGCGAACAGGTCCAGGGCCTCGTGGCCGTTTTCAGCAGTATCGCACTGGCTGTAATGGGACAGAATTTTGACCAGGATCATCCTGCTGGTGATATCGTCTTCAACTACTAATGTACGCATGTATTCCCCCAAAAAGTTCTCATTTCAACCATTGGCCGATTATATTTTGCCTGTTTAATGGAAAGATTCAGACTAGTCAATCTTGCAGAAGTCAGAGGTCAGAAGTCAGAGGTCAGTAGCCAGAGGTCAGAAGTCAGAGATCAGGCGTCAGAAGTCAGAGGGCAGAGGTTTGAGGGCAGGGAATCAAATAAGCCTTAATCCATAATCCACAATTCTCATTCCAGGTTTATGCAGGTTTTTAAACTAAAAGATCTTTTACCTTCCAAAGTCGCTGGTTCCTCTGCCGGAATGCCGGACTTCAGTGCCTGTTTTCAGCGCAGCTGGAGGGAATTCAGGGTCTTTGAGCTTGAGACATGTGCCTCCAGCTTAGACACGGCCTGGGAGCTCATGGACCAAGGCGGAATGCTTGCCGGGGACAGTGTCCTTTGCCTGGAGCAGACCGGCGGCAGGGGGCGGATGCGCAGACGCTGGTCTTCCCCAAGGGGCAACATTTATGCCGCCATTAAGCTGCCTGTACCGGATTCACCGGAAAAGAACAGGATGCTCAGTATTATCGCCGGGTATTCGTTTCAGCGGGCGCTCATGGCCCGGGGCATTGAGGTCTTTCTCAAGTGGCCCAACGACCTGGTGGTAAATTCAGGCAAGGCCGGGGGGATACTCATTGAGGAAAAACGCGGCGGCATACTGGCCGGGATAGGCCTGAATCTGAAGTCCCTGCCGGACTCCAGAGAGCTGAGGACAGGCAGGCTTATGGATCCTGTGCACCTGTCCGGGGCCTGGCCGGAAGCAGATCCCCGCACGGCCTGGGCAGAGCTTGTGTATCTGGGACAATTCTGGTATGATAATATATTGTGCAATTATTCATTAATTGACTTTATTAGTGAAGTTAAGCCATATTTGTGGCTTGTGAATCAAATGGTCAGGGTGGAACAGGACCAGATCGTCCTGGAAGGCCGCCTGAAGGGGATAGATGAAAGCGGAGGCATCATCCTGGACTGTGCAGGGCAGCATAAGCATATCCAGACAGGCACTCTCCTTTCGTGACTGTCATCTGTTAACGGATATATATCCAAGCAAATAAAGGAAAACAGAGTTATGGAAATCAAGAGTTTTGAGCAAGTAGTCAAGGAGCTGGAAGGCCAGAAAATCCTGGTGGCCAACCGGGGTATTCCGGCCAGACGTATTGCCAGGTCCATACGGGAGGTTTTCAACGCCGTTCCGGTGATGACCGCAACTGACGTGGACAAGACTGCACCGTTTACCTCGGGAGCGCAGGAACTGCTTCTGCTGGGAGAAGATTCCAGGGCCTACCTGGATATGAAAAAGATTATCTCCAAGGCCAAGGCCATGGGGGTAATAGCCATACATCCAGGCTGGGGATTTATTTCCGAGGATTTTTCCTTTCCTTCCCAGTGCCGCAAGTCCGGGCTGGTATTTATCGGACCCGAAGACAGGCCCATGGAAATCCTGGGCAACAAGGTGGCGGTGCGCGATCTGGCCAAAAGGGTGGACGTGCCCGTGGTGCCCGGCTCAGAAGGAGCCGTCACCGTGGAACAGGCTTTGGATATGGCCTATGAGATCGGTTTTCCAGTGATGCTCAAGGCCGAAGGCGGCGGCGGCGGCCGCGGGATTTACGAGGTCTTCAGGGAAGAAGAGCTGGAAAGGGCCTATGCCAAGGCCTCGGCTCTGGCCCAGGCTTCATTCGGGAATCCCCGGCTGTATGTGGAAAAGCTTTTGACCTCTGTGCGCCATATCGAGATCCAGGTGGCTGCAGACAGGCACGGCAATGTGTTTGCCTTTGACGAACGTGATTGCACCCTGCAGCGCAACCATCAGAAGCTGGTGGAGATCACCCCTTCGCCCTGGCCGGTGATGAATGAGGATCTGAGGGCAAAGCTCAAGGAGTATTCCCGCAGGCTGGTTAGCGAAGTTGGATATCATTCCCTGTGTACAGTGGAATTCCTGGTGGACCGCGAGGGTAATCCCTATCTCATCGAGGTCAACACCCGCCTGCAGGTGGAGCACGGCATCACCGAATGCCGCTACGGGGTGGACCTGGTGGAAGAACAGATCGCCATGTCCTTCGGCTCTGAGCTGCGCTTCAATGAAAAGGACACCCTGCCCAACAACCACTCCATGCAGGTGCGCATCAACTGCGAGGATCCCCAGCAGGATTTCGCTCCCAATGCCGGGCTCATTACCAGATACCAGTCCCCCGGCGGACAGGG
>NZ_QYZY01000119.1:0-3519 GCF_003838035.1 Desulfonatronospira sp. MSAO_Bac3
AAACCGGGAGCCAGGACAAAAATGTTTTTCTCTTAATCAATCTCTTAATCCTGTTAATCCTGTCAAAAAAGCTCTTTTCTTTATTGGGTTGCGAGCAAAGCCCGAGTTAGATTTTCTGACTGAAAGGCAGCTTCAGGGCATGGGCCAGTTCCAGCTGCAGCACCAGGGCGTCTTCACCTGTGTCGGTGTAATACTTCTCCCGCCTGCCCACTTCCTTGAATCCGCAGCTCTGGTACAGTCTTATGGCCGGGACATTGGACATGCGTACTTCCAGGGAAATCCACTGCACCCCGTGTATGCGGCAGTAGTCCAGAAGACGAGACCACAGCCGAGTTTGTTGTTCGGAAAACAGCCTAATAGGCCGGGCCAGCCAGACCCTGATGGGCCGGATCCAAACCCAGCAGGAATTCCTGGCATGGTATGCACAAGATGCCATCGATCATCAGACGCTCCCGGCCCAGGTATGCCAGGCAGGCCCTGGCCTCCGGATAATCCTGGCAAAAAGTCTTTAAAGAGCGCAGGTCCTTGCTGTGGATGGATCCTGATCTCTTGACTTCCACGGCCCAGAATGTATCCGGACCATAGATCACAAAATCCACTTCACTGCCGGACTTGGTCCGCCAGTAATACAGACGGGCCGGAGTTTGCCGGTAGGTTGCCCATGCCCGCAGATTCTGGGCCACGAGTCCTTCCAGGGCAGGGCCTTCAATCTCCTCTGGTCTATCCAGGGGGCCGGAAGGACGCAAGGAGCGGTACACGCCCACGTCAAAGAAATAGAACTTTGCATGCCTGACCAGATGGCGCTTGGCCCGCCGGGTAAACACGGGCAAACGGAAACACAGCAGCAGATCTTCCAGAATGTCCAGGTAGCCCTCCGCGGTCTTACGGCCCACCTGGCATTCCCGGGCCACCTGGGCCAGGTTGAGAATGCTGCCCTGGGAAAAGCTGATGGCCTCCAGAAATCTGGAGAAGGCACCTATGTCTCGCACCAGGGCCTCGGCCTGAACTTCCTCGTTCAGGTACAGCGAGGCATAAGTCCGCAATACCGCAGCGGGGTCAGGGGCCGACGTCACCAAGGGGACCATTCCATACCGCAGGGCGTGCTCCAGGCTGAAGGCCGAACCCAGTTCCGCGGCCATAAAGGGGTGCATGAATGTTTCCATAAGACGGCCAGCCAGAAGATTAAACCCTCCCCGCCGCAATTTGCGAGCGCTGGAACCAGTCAGCACGAAACGCAGTTGCCGGTCCGACTCAATCATGGCATGAACCACGTCCAGCAGGGCTGGAGCCTTTTGGATCTCGTCGATCACCACATCTCGGGCCGCCGGGTTTCCAGCCACCACCTGATGCAACCGCTCGGGCCGTGCCCTGTACAGACGCTGCGCCTCAGGATCGAGCAGATCGATCCATACGGCATTCTCCATGGTCTGCTCCAGCCATGTGGATTTGCCGGTTCCTCTCGGCCCGAACAGAAAAAACCCGTATTGAGGCTCGCGGAAAAAACGAGGTACATTTTCCATTTTTACTTCTTTTAAGGAAAAACCAGTTCCATTTTGAAAGATATATAGCTGGCAACAAAGAATAGCATAGATTGGCTGGAACTTGAGAGCTGCCGCTCAAACAATTTTGCTGTTTCCATTTATATGCCCCTCCTCTTTATACATCATGGGTCAGTACCGTCCGGCCGGCATTGCCCATAACTATCCGGAACTCCTGGGCCGGGTCAGCGGCAACCAGGTGGAGACCCTGAATAAAAAAGCCCGCAAACTCGGACTGACCAACCTGGACCAGAGGTCTTCGGGCATTTTCAGGTTGCTGGTTTAGTGGCTTACTCCTGAAACGCTGTCACAAAAAACAATAACTACGCGAACCACGCTAAGAAGCGTGGCAGGACGCGTGGCAGGCCTTGGACAGGATTACCCCAGTTGAATGGAAGAGATTCAACGGGGCAAGCAGGATAAGCAATCAGCGGCCCCGGTGAAATCAACTGCGCTGTCCTTCGGAATTTCACAGGGCAAGCCGGAAGCCGCAGATTGCATTAACCATCCAGCACTCACTTTCTTCTTCATGAGTGCCGGAAAAAAGTGAGTGCTGGAGTGATTACCTTTTGGCCTGGCTTCCGCCTGTCCCGTTTTACCCGGTTAAACACGGCTATGCCGTAGACCAGAGGTCTGTTTAACTGGGTGAATTGCTCGCAGAGCAAGCCCCAAGGGCATTAAACCGGGAGCCAGGACAAAAATGTTTTTCTCTTAATCAAGCTCTTAATCCTGTCAATCCTGTCAAAAAACTCTTTTATTTATTGGGTTGCGGGCAAAGCCCGAGTTAGATTTTCTGACTGAAAGGCAGCTTCAGGGCATGGGCCAGTTCCAGCTGCAGCACCAGGGCGTCTTCACCGGTGTCGGTGTAATACTTCTCCCGCCTGCCCACTTCTTTGAAACCAAATCCCTGGTACAGGCTTATGGCCGGGACATTGGACATGCGTACTTCCAGGGAAATCCACTGCACCCCGTGTATGCGGCAGTAGCCCAGAAGCGCCTTCATGAGCTTTTTGCCAAGCCCTTTTTGTCTTTTTCCGGGATGCACGGCCAGGTTCATGATCTCAGCCTGGTCCCGGACATGCAGAAATGAAAGATAACCCCTGAGTTCACCGCATTCCATCATCCCCAGCACCTTGAAGTGCTCCCCGGTCATGAGCCGGCTGAACTGTGTCTCATCCCAGGGCAGGGTGAAACACTGCGCCTCCAGCTTCAGCAGTTGCCGGATGTGCGACTGGTTCAAGAAAACTATACACAGTTCCTGTTCCACAAGTTCAACCAAAGATTTCAGTCAGAGCCTTTCGTCTGAACGTAAATATTTCCTCCAGCCTGGGCCGGACCAGCAGGACATGCAGAGGCGATGCCAGAGGGCCCAGGTAAAGGGAATAGTGCACCAGGTCCGTTACCTCCACCCCGCCCTGCGCTTCCTTGAGCAAATGCTGATGGTGCCAGAACCGGTAAGGCCCAAGTCTTTGCTCATCCACGAAGAAATACGGCTTCTGCACCTGGGTGATCTCAGTTAACCAGCGCATGGGAATGCCTGCCACTGCCCGGATCACGTATTCAATGATCATCCCGGGGTACATTTTTTCATCCGGGGCAAAACGTATGTCAAAGCAGAGCCAGTCAGGCGTAATACGGCAAAGGTTTGCCGGTTGGGAAAAAAAATCCCACGCGGTGTTGACATCCACCGGAAGAATTTGAGTATAATGCAGGCGATAAACCATCCATCCCCCCCCCTTGATCAGGCATGAATCAAAAGTTGATCTTTACCATTTGATGAGATATTTTCAATAATTAATCCATACTGGAAAGTTAATAGTTATCAGTTAATTGTTAACACTACAGCGAAACTTATAAAATTTGTATCTGTTTAGCGCTTTGCATGTGGCATGGGGACTGGCTCTTCCGGGACCCACTTGTCCCAAAAAATGAGATATTTTAAGCACAAAATGATGCTCAAGTGGGTCCCGGAGTGCCTGTC
>NZ_QYZY01000120.1:0-14632 GCF_003838035.1 Desulfonatronospira sp. MSAO_Bac3
ATAAGGGGCGTTGTGCACAATGGCCTCGTAGGAAAAGTTGACCATGATGAATTTCTCCCCCTTCATGTTCAAAAAAGGGGATACGTAGGAAGCCTGAATCACACTCAGGGTAGCGTCTTCCGGGTTGCTGAACACGGCCCCGGCGGACTCTTCATCCGAACGGTAAAAGAGTTCATACCCCTGCAGTCTCTTTTTGGCATTGAACACCGGTTGCCTGCCCACAAAGAGAGGTTCAATATTCCATGGTGCCGGCTTTTCTTCTTGCATATCTTTTTCCTTTTCAGGCAGTTATTTTTGCAGGCCAGGGTTTGGCATGTATTTTTCAGAGGTTATGTTCAATTATAGTATTTCTCCGGCCCAGACAAATGACGGGCCTTTTGTCTTTTTGGCCTGGTACATGGCCTTGTCCGCTGTATTCACCAGGCGGTCCAGGGTATCGCCATGTTCCGGGAATGCCGCCAGTCCCGCACTAATGTTCATATTCACAGCCTTTCCAGCGCTGGTATCAAACTGCGGGTTCCACTTTTCCAGAATTTTGCCCGCTACTTCTTCTGCTTCCCTGGGGTTTTTCATCTGGGGCAGTATCACTGCGAACTCGTCCCCTCCAAGCCTGGCCGGAATATCGGATTCCCTTAGACAGCTCTTGATGCGCCTGGCGGTTTCCACGAGGACCTCATCACCTGCTGCATGTCCCAGCCTGTCGTTTATCTCCTTGAACCCGTCAAGATCCAGGTAAAGCATGCCGACAAAATTGCCGTAACGCCTGGCCTGGGAAAGAACATGTTCCAGCCTGTCCATGAACAGGTTCCTGTTGCCAAGTCCGGTCAGGGAATCGTACATGGCCATGTACTCGCATTTCTGCCTGCTTTTCTCCTGCTGGGTGATGTCCAGGGACATGAGCACCACCCCGGCATGGCCCCCTGCTGAATCCTGCATGGGGTAGCCGTTGTTGTACCAGTACCTGCCGTCATTAAAACTCACCCGGCCGCTGGATGGCCGGCCGTAGACAAAAGTATCCTGGACAGGACAGTCCTGGCAGGGAATATCAGCGCTGTGCAGTATTTCATGGCAGGTCCTGCCGGATATTTCTGCGAAATCCTTACCTATATTATCCTGAGCAGCCCTGTTGGCCCAGAGAATATTGTATCCCTTGTCCATGTAAAGCATCATCTCCTGGATGCTGTCCAGGATCAAGTGCAAAGCCCTGCCCTGCTGCCGCAGTTCCTGCTGTGCCTGCCTGGCCTTGATGCGGGCCTTGATCATGGGCAGAAGCTCTTGGGGGTTGATGGGCTTGACAATATAGTCGTCCGCCCCCCGGGCAAGGGTTTCAGCCATTTCACTCCTGGGAGCCCAGGCAGACATTATAAGCACACTTGGATCGTTAAACGCCGGCTCGGACTTGATCTTAGAACACAGCTCCAGGCCTATTTCATCCGGGAGGTACACATCCAGCAGAATTATTTCAGGGCGTTCCCTGCCGACGATATCCATGGCCTGTTGCCCGGTATCGGCCTTAAATACCTGGTAACCAGCATTTTCCAGGTGAAATACGATAAAATCCAGGGTGCTGCGATCATCGTCAACAACAAGTATCCTGGCGGATTGAAAATTTTCCATATTGATTTCCTGATTCAACAGTTAGTTGAAAAAAATAAAGAAAGGGTATGTTCTTTATGAAAAGCGCTTACTGGTAAATGATTGCAAAAATAATTGCCATGCTCTGGGAAAATCCTGCGCTTCCCGGTATGCCGATAGTTAAGCATGTATTAGTGTCGGTACAGTGTTATTTCGTACCTGATATTTCCGTGAGGTCAATAATAAATATCAAAGGCCTGACATGCAGTCATAACTCCTGCTTCAGCCTTTCCAGTTCCGCCTTGAGGGCCTCCAGCTCCAGGCGGACCATTTCTGTGTCGCTTTTTCTGGCGGCATGATCCAGGGCCTCCGCCCTCTGCCTGGCGGCCTCGGCGCACAGGGTGCCCAGGGCCCCCTTGAACTTGTGAGCCAGCCGGGCCAGGCCCTGCATGTCCCCGGACCCGCTGTGGTCCTCAAGTTCCTGCATATACCCCGGCATTTCCTCCTGCATGAAGCGCTGGAACATGCCGGCCCAGAGTTCCCTGTCCCCGGCAAAGCGCAGTTCAAGGTCTTTTGTACTGATGACTTCTGCACCGCTGCAGGCAAAATCCTGCTCCTGCACCTGGTAGCTCTGTGCTTCCCGGCCGGATTCATCCCTTACTGATACAAGGCTCTCTATTTCCCGGAAAAGATTCTCCGGGTCTACGGGCTTGGAAACATATCCGTCCATGCCGGACTGCAGAAACTCTTGTCTTTCTTCAGGCATGGCATAGGCGGTCAAAGCAATAATGGGGACCCTGCCCGAATCCCGCGGTCCCACATCAGATGTCCGCCCACTGGACTCTTCCTTCTCCCTGATCCTCCTGGCGGTCTCCAGTCCATCTATGTCGGGCATCTGTATATCCATGAGCACCAGGTCGAACTGTCCAGGCACAAACGCCTGCACCGCTTCCAGCCCGTTCCCGGCTATAACGGCCTGGTGTCCCTTCTGTTCCAGGACAAAACGGATGTAGTCCTGGTTGAGCTTCACGTCTTCCGCCACCAGGATCTTCAACTGCCTGGAAAAGGAGACGGCTGATTGAGTGTCAGAGCGCTTTTCCCCTGCAGTATGCTCCGCGGGTATGGCAAAAGGCAGGCTGAAGGAAAAGATGCTGCCGGCCCCGGGGATGCTCTGAGCCTGAATATCTCCGCCCATCATCTGCACCAGCCTGTTGGATATGGCCAGTCCCAGCCCTGTTCCCTGGTGCTTTTTGCCGTAGGTGCTGTCCGCCTGGGTGAAGCTGTCGAACAGGCGGGGCAGAAAATCTTCCTTTATGCCCACCCCGGTGTCCTCAACCTCAAAATTTAGACGGGCCTTTCCGGATGCGGCCTGCACAGGCCTGACCCTGAGAATGACCCGGCCCTGGGAGGTGAACTTGACGGCATTGCTCACCAGGTTGCGCAGCACCTGCTCCAGGCGGTACTGATCCCCGCACAGTCTCCGGGGGATGCCCGGTGCCGTATCCAGTTGCAGCTCTATATTTTTTTCCCCGGCCTGGATGGAATAAAGGTCCATGACCCTTTTGAAAAGAGACTGCGGATCAAATTCCTGGTGCTCGATTTCCAGCTTGCCCGCCTCTACCTTGGACAGGTCCAGAATATCGTTTATGATCTGCTGCAGGGACCTGGCCGATTCCAGGGTCATTTTCATAAGTCTTCTGGATTCTTCATCGTCGGTCCTGGCAGAGACCATCTCGAGAGCACCCATGATCCCGGCCATGGGGGTGCGGATCTCGTGACTCATATTGGCCAGAAATTCGCTCTTGGCCTTGCTGGCCGCCTCGGCCTGCTCCTTGGCTACTATAAGCTCAATCTCGTCTTTTTTACGTTGAGTTATATCCCTTAGCTGCTCAATAATATACAGTATCTCTCCCTGCTCATTGAATATGGGATTGCTGCGGCAATCCATGTAGACATCCAATTCCGGGACGTATTTTTCCACCTGCTGCAGGGTTCCTGTATTGAGGGCCTCCCTGGTTGCGCACACCTCGCACTCCCTGTCCCGGCCTATGAGCTCAAAACATTTCCTGCCCGCCACCTGCTCCGGGGACTTGTTCAGGGCCTGGTACCCGGCCTGGTTGTAGCGTTTTATACTGTGATCCGGGTACTGGATGGCCAGGATATCCGGAATGCCGTTTATTATCCCCTCCAGGAGCTGATTCTGCTTTGTCAGCTCTCTTTCGGCCTGCTTACGCCCGCTGATATCCGAATATATGGAGTATCCACCCACAATTTCACCGGCCACATATACAGGACCGCCCTTAATGAGAACATCCAGGGGCTGTCCGTCCCTGCAATAGCGCACGGTCTCTTTTTCCACGTTTTCTCCGTCCAGTACGCTGGAGGAAATATAATCGTCAGCCAGGCGCTCAGGATCCACCACCCGGTTTACCTGCTTTCCCCGGACCTCCTCCAGGGTATAGCCGAACATGGCAGTAAAGCGGCTGTTTATATTAAAGATCAGGTGCGAGGTGTCGAAAAAGATCATGGCGTCTTTGGTATTTTCAAAGATGGACTCAAAGTGCGACCTGCGGACTTCGGCCTCACGAGTCGCCTGCCGGCGCTGGCTTACATCCATAAACACCGTGGCAAACCTGTTCAGGCCGACCTTGTAGGCATTTATAAGAAATGACCTGCCCAGGGACTCTACTTCTTCTTCGAAGCTTACTGACCTGCCGTCAAGGACCACCCGGGCATATGTATCCAGAAAAGGCGGGTCCTGCTGCCTGCCGAACACCTGGCCGGCTGTCCGGCCTGTGACCTGGGAGGCCTTGAGCCCGGTATGCCTTTCAAATCCCTGGTTTACATCTAAGTACCTGTAATCCACCGGGTTACCGTGCTTATCCAAAACCAGTTCATGCAGGGCGATTCCCATGGGGGCATTCTCCGCAAGGAGACGGAATTTATCCTCGCTTTCAGCCAGTGAATCCTGCAGACGTCTCTGGTCGGTTATATCATCGGCCGAGCAGACCACGTATTTTACTCGGCCATCGCGGTCCAGGCCCGGGGATTTTTTAATGGACAGAAGACGCAGTTCTCCAGAGGCATCGGGCACCCACTCTTCTGTCTGCAGGGATTCCCCGGTTTCAAAGACCTCCCTGTTGCCGGGCCGGCAAACTTCCACCACGTCAACAGGAAAAAGGTCGTACAGACTGGCATATGAGACTTCCTGCACCTGCATGCCCAGAAAATCCGCATGGGCCTTGTTCACCGCCCCATAAGTATATTCATTGACCAGGTACCAGACCTGGGTGGCAATGTTGTCCAGAAGAATCCTCTGGCTTGCCTCGCTGCGGCGAAGCTCATCCTCCGGCTTGTTTCTGTCTTTCATAAAGGGTCCCTTATAAGATGTGACTGCAAAAAGTCACTTTTGCAGTCACAGACGTCAGAGATCAGACGTCAGATGTCAGTAAAATCAAATATTTATATAGATTATTGATTTCTGAATTATTCATTTTCTCGACTTTTTGCAGCTGCACCTTATAATCATCAAGAATCTCTTGATCCAGGTCACTTGGAAGATCCTTTAGTTCAAAATAAAACGATATTATCCTTCTCCTGATTTCTTTTTCTTTATCTATCCTGAGATGCCTCGTAAATCAACAGTTGCTTACCCAGTCACGCTTCAGGTGAAGACAGACCTGGCCCTTGCCGCAGCTTTTTTGGGCTTGATTTCGGCGCAAAAATCTGAATATATCCAGGGCATGGGTAAGCATATGGTCATACCTGCCCACGGCGGATTCAAAAAGCTGCGCAGCTTCGCGGTATCTCTAACTGTGCATGATGGTACGGTAATTTTCTGTGGCAGGTTTATCCGCAAGACATCCAGGACCAGGGACCAGATGGAGCAGGCCGCCAGAAGCACTGTACAGAATATCGTGGAGGGATCACTGGCCTCGGGCACCTCAAAAAAGTCTGAACTGAAGCTGACCAATGTGGCCCGGGCCAGCCTGGGAGAGCTGATCCAGGACTACGAAGACTATCTGCGCCAGAACAGCCTGCTCATATGGGACAAGGATTCCAGGATAGTCCTGGCCATGCGCCGTCGCCTGGCCGGTAAACTCCCGCCCCCGCAAAACGCTCCACCCCCGGATAAAGACCCGCACCAGGAGCAGCAGGTTCTGGATGAGCCCCTGCTGGCTGCCCTGACAGCCATGCGCATAAAGCCAGCCGAGACATGCGCCAACATCATGCTCTGTCTGGCCCACCAGGCCAGTTTTCTGCTGGGCAGGCAGCTTAAGCGCCTGGAAAAGGATTTTCTGGAAAAAGGCGGCTTCACCGAGCGCATGTATCAAGCCCGGACCAGGTCCAGGCAGGGAGGAGTCCGGGAGCCTGCAGCGCCCTGGAATCCGGAAGCGAGGGCTCTGGGCATGTCGGATACGTCGGACCTGTCGGACACGTCGGACCTGTCAGACCTGTCAGACCTGTCAGACCTGTCGGACCAATCCGACACCCCGCCCTTCTAACCCTCCTGAAGAAGCGAACGTATGAGCCTGGAAAACTCCCCCATGCTGAACGGCTTCTGCATGAGGGCATCAACCTGAAGACCTGATTTCTCCGGGGTGTCTGCCCCGGCGTGCCCGGTACACATGATCACAGGCAGGCCCGGCCGGAGTTCCTTGACCTTCCGGGCCAGTTCCTGGCCGGAGGTTCCGGGCATACTCAGGTCCGTCACCAGCAGATCATAATCTTCCGGCTGCTCCTTGAACACTTCCCAGGCCCGATCTCCGCTGGAAAAACCGCAGACCATGTATCCCAGGCTTTCCAGAGCACGCACTCCCCAATTGACTATTTCCTCCTGGTCGTCCACGAAAAGGATACTGCCCCTGCCCCGGACCACTTCCCCGGAAGGCTCCCTGCCTTTGTCCGATTCTGCCGGTATACCCTGCTCAACCGGCACTGCAGGTATATACACCCTGAAAAGACTGCCCTGTCCAGGAGTACTGTACACCATCACCCGCCCGGCAAGTTCCTGTAAAATGCCGTGGACCACGGACAGGCCAAGCCCAGTGCCCTTGCCCCTGGGCTTGGTGGAAAAAAAAGGATCAAAAATTCGCTCCTGCATTTCCGGCTCGATTCCGCAACCTGTATCCTGTATCTCCAGCAGCAGGTATCTGCCCCGGGGCAGATCATGGCCTGCTTCCTGGCAGGTGGCGTCCAGGTCTGCGCCTTTTAGGCCAACATCTATGTTGCCTCCCCGAGGCATGGCCTGCAGGGCGTTGGTGCACAGGTTCATGACTATCTGGTGTATCCACACCGGATCAGCCACCACCATGGGGGGATCATCCCCAATATCCACATTCAGCTGGATGTTTACTGGCACGGTTGCACCCAGAAGCTTCATGGCCTCCTTTAGAACCGGCTTGACCTGCATGGGGGCCTTGGTGGTTTCTTTCTGACCGCTGAAGGTCAAAATCTGCTGCACCAGGTCCCTGGCCCTCTGTACAGTGCGCAGGGAACTCTGCAGATACTCCCTGGGCCTGCCTTCATCGGACATATTCATCAGTGCCAGTTCGGTAAAGCCCTGGATCCCCATGAGGGAATTGTTGAAATCATGGGCTATCCCTCCGGCCAGAGTACCTATGGCCTCCATCTTCTGGGCCTGTTGCAGCTGCTTCTGCAGATTCTGCCTTTCAGTGATATCCCGGATCATGAGTACATAATTTACTATCTCCC
Source organism: Desulfonatronospira sp. MSAO_Bac3 (assembly GCF_003838035.1). Taxonomy (NCBI): domain Bacteria; kingdom Pseudomonadati; phylum Thermodesulfobacteriota; class Desulfovibrionia; order Desulfovibrionales; family Desulfonatronovibrionaceae; genus Desulfonatronospira; species Desulfonatronospira sp. MSAO_Bac3. The sequence continues at coordinate 7,291 of NZ_QYZY01000120.1, forward strand.
CGGTCTTCTTGTTTTTTACCGGAGATACAGACACCTCCACCTCCCGGACATAACCGGACTTGTCCCTGAGATTGACCTGCTCCCTCCACGGCCGCTTCCAGCCGTCATCATCCGCTACTCCATTATTTTTCAGGCTTATCCCGGGGATCAGTTCCCTGAGCTTGGGAATCAGCTCACTGGCCCTGAATCCGCTTGTTTCATCGAAAAAAGGATTGACGTAGACAACATTGAGGCGGCTGTCAGTGAGAACTATACCCTCGCCGCTCTGCTCCAGAGCTTCGGCCTGCATGGAGGTCTGCTCCAGAAGTTCCATAAGCTTGTCTTCCACTCGCTTCTGCTGGGTGACATCCTGCAGGACTCCACTGACTATGCCCGCCTTTGACAGGGAGTCCTTCTGACCGCTGATCCTCAAAAACCGCTCCTCCCTATCCCTTCGCCTGAAGCAGAAGTCCCCGGAAAACCACTCCTTTGGAGCCAGAGAACTTACTTTCTTCTCAAGCTGCTGCATATGCCCGGGCTCCAGGTGAGTGTGCAGGATATAGTTGTCCAGGGGTTCATGTCCACGGGGATATCCCAGTATTTCGTACACGGACTGGGAATAAAAAAAACCGCCAGTTAAAGAATTGTACTCCCAGTATCCAAGCCCGGACTTGGATGCTGTGCTGCAGATATGCAGCTGACACCCGGAGGCATGGGCATTTTTGCTGACCAGAAAGCTCAAGCGGGCTGGTAGTGTCTGGTGATTCAAGGGCTTGAAAATGATGTCATCGACACCGGTCCTGGCTGCTTTTTTAACGTCTCTTTGTCCCAGGTCATCCACCCCGGCCAGCAGAACAACCCTGGTCTCCCTTTTCCATTTATCATCGCAGATTAAACCGGCCAGTTCCAGGCCGGACATCCATTCCATGGACTGCTCAGCAAGCACGAGATCAAAGGGCGTCTCCCGGAAAACACGCACTGCCTCTTCTCCGGAGTGAACCTCCTGCACCCGGCTTTTGACAAAGCCTGCATCTTCAAGGGCCTGCAGCACCTTTTCCCGGTCCAGGGTCTCAAGGCCCACAAGCAGGATTGAATGATCCTGCATAATCACCTCGTACTTGTATAATTTTTTACTTGGCCCTGGATGCGAAGCCCAGTTTTTCCATTTCTTCATACAGCTTTTGGGCCTGGACCGGCTTTATCAGGTATGAACTGGCCCCGCCCGCGTAAAAGGCCTGTACTACATTGCGCGGATCATCCAGGGCGCTGACCATGATCACCTTGGCCTCGCCGAAGCCCATAATCCCCCTGGAACTTTCAAATTCCCTGATCTGCTGCAGTGCATCCTGTCCATCTAAAGAGGGCATCATGATGTCCAGGAGTACAAGATCATATGGTCTGCTCTCCTCCCAGGCCATATTGAAAGAATCCACTGCTTCCTGGCCGTTGGTGGCCTCGTCGCAGTCTCCGTAGTCCTGCAGCATTTTAATCAGGCTCTTCCTGGTGATAAAATCGTCATCCACGATAAGTATTCGCATAACATCATCCTTGCTTGCTGTTAGACTTCAGGCGCTTAGCACAAGTTTCAAACAAAAATGCTGGAAACTTTTTCTGAATCCTGCCACTCTGGACAGAATTACAGACATGGCGTGCTCCCTTCCTCAGGAAGAAAGGATGGGTGTAACGATATTTTGACTCCCATTCTCCCATAGGCCTTACTTCCATACTTCTTAAAAAACTGACCGCCATGACGACTGACCCGCGTCCCTTTACTTCAGCGCCTTAAGCACCTGCGGAGCCAGCTTGTCCAGGGGCAGTTCCTCATCCACCGCGCCCAGCTTCCTGGCCTCCTGGGACATGCCGTAGACCACGCAACTGGATTCGTTCTGCCCCAGGGTAAAAGCACCGGCATCGTGCATCTCCTTCATCCCGCTGGCCCCGTCGGAACCCATCCCGGTCATGATCACTCCCACTGCGTTTTTCCCGGCGTATCTGGCGGCAGAGCGGAAAAGCACGTCCACCGAGGGCCTGTGTCTGGACACCAGGGGACCGTCCTTTATCTGGACGTAGTACCTGGCTCCGCTGCGCTTTAAAAGCAGATGCCTGTTGCCCTGGGCTATGAGCGCCCTGCCCCGCAGCACCGGATCATTGTCCGCGGCCTCCTTGACGTTTATGACGCATGATGCGTCCAGCCTCTGGGCAAAGGCCCTGGTGAAATGCTCGGGCATATGCTGAACTATGACGATACCCGGAGCATCTGCAGGCATGGATTCCAGAAAAACCCGCAAGGCCTCGGTACCCCCGGTGGATGCCCCCACCACTACCACCCTGTCCGTGGTCTGAAACATTTCCCTGCCCCTGGCCGGACCGGGAATAACCGCATCAGCGTTCAGCCTGGGTTCTATTTGCCTGGGCTTTTGCGGCAGCTTGCTGCGTTTTGTAGACAGGTCAGCCTGGTAGGCCGCCTTCACTGCATCAACTATGCGCACCCTGGATTCTTCAAAAAACTTTTTAGTACCCAGCCTGGGCTTGGTGATTATTTCCATAGCCCCGGCATCCATGGCCTGCAGGGTCAGTTCGGAATTCTTCTCAGTCAAGGAAGAGCAGATGATCACCGGTATGGGATGCTGAGTCATGATCTTGCGCAGAAAAGTAAGCCCGTCCATGCGGGGCATTTCTATATCCAGGGTGATGACATCCGGGACGTCCGATTCCATCTTCTTGGCGGCAACAAAGGGATCAGAAGCGGTACCCATCACCTGTATTTCCGGATCTGAATCCAGAATGTCGGACAGTGCCTGGCGGACCAGGGCTGAGTCATCAACGATCATGACCCGGATTTTTCTGCTCATATCTTCCTGCTTGCTTGTCGAGGTTGTTGATCATGTGCTGCTTTTGCCTGAATAAACTGTGCAGCAGCTCAAGTTTTTTTGTATACAGTTGGTCTTACCTGCTGCAGGGGCAGATCCATGCCGCTCAGGGTCTCGGAATGTCCTATGAAAAGGTATGCTCCAGGGTGCATGAACCTGCAGAGTTTTCTGAACAGGGATTCCTGCACCGGACGTTCGAAATAGATAATCACGTTGCGGCACATTATCAGGTCCATCTTCTCCCGGAAGGAAAAGTCCTGCATCAGGTTCAGTTCCCGGAAGGACACCCTGCTTCTGAGTTCCGGGGCCATCCTGATAAGGCTTCTTCTGCGGTCCCTGCTGCGCATGAGATATTTTTTCCTGAGCTGCGGTGGTATCTGCTCTGCATCCTTTTCAGGGTATACCCCCCGCCTGGCTTCCTGCAGGACCTGTCCTGAAATGTCTGTGGCCAGTATGTTGTAATCAAAATCAGAGTTCTCCCCCGCAAACTCCTCCAGGGTCATGGCCAGGCTGTAGGGCTCTTTGCCGCTTGAGCACCCGGCACACCAGGTCATGAAAGTCCTGCCTCTGTCGTTTTTCTCTATCCAGTGGGGCAACAGTTCATTGTACAGAATGTCGAAGTGATGCTCTTCCCGGAAAAAATCCGTCTTGTTGGTGGTCACTGCGTCCACCAGGTGGGGCATCTCCAACTCCAGCCCCTTGAGGCTGAAAAGGTATTCCCGGTACTGATCAAAACTTGTCATTTGCAAACTTCGCAGTCTTTTGGCCAGCCTCGACTCCAGCATGGTCTTCTTGGCCGGGGGCATCTTTATCCCGAATTCCGCCTGGATAAACTCTCCCAGCTTCTTGAATTCCCCCTGGGTCATGGGCCTTGGAACTGCCGGACATCTGCCGCCTGAACTCTTTTCCTGGTTCATGTCCACATCCTGCTGACATAGGTACCTGTTTCGCCTTTGATCCTGGCATGAAAACCTGCTCTACCCCTTTTCCACCATTAAAAACAAAACCCGTCATGTTCAGCTCAAATTGTTCCGGGTATGGCTGCAGCCGGCGTCGCTGTCTGCGCATGCCGGCTGCAGCCGGGCATCAGCCCTGTATTCCGGCCTCGCCGGATATACTGTTTTCAGGGGGCTTGCGTTGTCTGCTCTCAGATATGGAGCTTAGCTCCTCCATGCTGAAAACAGACTGCATATCCAGCAGGATGACAAAATTGTCCTCCAGCTTGCCTAAACCGCGGATGAACTTCATCTCGATGGTGTTGCCCAGTTTCGGGGTCTCTTCAATCTGTTCCGGGGGGATATCCAGAACTTCCTGAACTCCGTCCACCAGGGCTCCCATGATGCTGGACTCTCCATCAAATTCCACCTCCACGATTATAATGCAGGTGTCCACGGTCTGTTCTTTTTCTTCCAGACCGAATTTTTTGCGCAGATCCACCACAGGCACCGGGCGGCCCCGGACATTTATGACGCCGCGCATGTAGTCGGCGGTCCTGGGTACCTTGGTGATGGTGGTATATTCCAGCACCTCCCTGACGGAATCGATGGTCAGCCCGAACAATTCCTGGTCGAGATAAAAGGTCAGATATGTATTGCTGTGGCCTGTGCCTTTCTCTGTCATAAGAACTCCTTGCAACCAGCCTGAGGGGCGGTTTTATATCCGTTATACGCCGGTAACTGTATTCAGCGCCTTACAAAGCGGCATGAGAACCTTCAGGCACTTACCTAATAGCGCTCAAACTCCTGGTCTTCGGCGTCCTCGGAATTCATATCCAGCCTCAGGCGTCCGGCAGGCTTGCCGGATGCCTGTCCCCGGCCCTTTTGCTGGGCCTTTCTGCCGTTTCCGGCGGAACCCTGATCCAGAGCTTTGCGCTTTTCAGGCTTTGCGGCCCGGACACCCCTGCCTCTGCTGGACCTACCGCTGTCATCAGCAACTACAAAGAAGCCCATGGTATCCTGCAGCTGCTGGGCCTGGCTGGACAGTTCCTCGGCAGTGGAGGACAGCTCTTCTGAAGCCGAAGCATTCTGCTGCACCACCTGATCCAGCTGCTGGATGGCCTTGTTGATCTGCTCCGCCCCGGAAGTCTGTTCTCTGGAAGATGCGCTTATCTCCTGGACCAGGTCCGCGGTCTTCTGAATGTCCGGGACCATCTTCTTGAGCATCTCTCCGGCCTTTTCCGCCACCTGCACGCTGGTTGCAGACAGGCCGCTGATCTCGTTGGCAGCCTGGCCGCTTCTTTCGGCCAGCTTGCGCACTTCTGCAGCCACCACAGCGAATCCCTTGCCTGCCTCACCGGCCCGGGCGGCTTCAATGGCCGCATTCAGGGCCAGCAGGTTGGTCTGGCGGGCGATTTCCTCTATGATGCTGATTTTCTGGGCGATATCCTTCATGGCCTGGACCGTGTCCTGGACCTGCTGACCGCCTTCCTCGGCATCCTTAGCCGCCTGCAGGGCGATCTTCTCGGTCTGGGCGGCATTATCCGCGTTCTGCTGGATATTTGAGCCCATCTGTTCCATGTTGGAAGATACCTCTTCCAAGTTGGAGGCCTGTTCCGTGGCCCCCTGGGACAGTTCTTCAGAAGAGGAACTCATCTCTTCACTGCCGGAAGCCACCTGGTCCGTGGCCGTCTGCACATCCCCCACAACATTCTGCAGCTCCTGCACCATGAGCTGCAGGGCCTCCATGAGTGCGTCCTCACCGGAACGTTTCTCCACCTTGACCCTGAGATCCCCTTCAGCCAGTTTCCTGGCAATCTCCACAATATCCTTTTCCGCCTCCAGCAACTGCTGACAACTTTTGGCCATCATGTCTTTTTCAGACATTATCTTAATTGCAATGTCCAGGTTCCCCTTGGATATTTCCTGAATATTTCCAGCATCATGCTGAATATTATCGATCATGGCCTTAATGGCTTTCATGATCTCATCATTATCAGACCTGGGCTGGACATCCACGTCAGTATCGCCCACGGCCAGTTTCCTGGCAACATCAGCTATCTTCTTTTCAGCCTCCAGAAGCTGCTTGCAGCTCTTGGCCATCATGTCCTTTTCAGACATGACGTGAATATCCACATTCAGATTGCCCCTGGATATCTCCTGCACCACTTCGGCATCGTGATGGATATTTGCGATCATGGCCTTGATGCCTTTCATGATCTCATCATTGTCAGACCTGGGCTGGACATCAACATCGAGATCGCCCACGGCCAGTTTACCGGCCACATCCGCTATATTCTTTTCAGCCTCCAGAAGCTGCTTGCAGCTCTTGGCCATCTCGTCCTTTTCGGACATGACGTGAATATCCACATTCAGATTGCCCCTGGATATCTCCTGAACCACTTCAGCATCGTGATGGATATTGGCGATCATGGCCTTGATACCAAGCATAGTCTCATCCGTATCAGATCTGGGCTTGACCTCGACATCCAGATCTCCCACAGAAAGCTTTTTGGAGATTTCTGCAATGGTCTTTTCTGCATTGATCAGCAGATTAAGGTTGTTCTTGATCTCGTTGAAGTCACCCTTGTAGTCGTCGGTGATCTCTTCGGGGATATCTCCCTTGGAGATGCGGTCCACGTATTCGGCCATCATATTCATGGGGGCCACAAAGGTATCGATCAGCGTATTTACCCGGTTGACAAGGCTCTCCCAGTCCCCTTGGTACTTGCCTGCATCGCTGCGGGTGTCCAGTTTGCCGTCGGATACATCCTGGATCAAACCGTTCATGTCCTTGAACAGTGCCTTTAAATTACCCATGAGCAGATTGAGGTTGTTTTTGATCTCGTTGAAGTCTCCCTTGTAGTCGTCGGTGATCTCTTCGGGGATGTCTCCCTTGGCTATACGGTCCACGTACTCGGCCATCATGTTCATGGGTGCGATGACTGCATCCAGGTTTTCGTTGACCCCTTTGACAATCCGCTGATAATTGCCCTCAAACCTGTCCGCATCAGCCCTGGTGTCCAGCTTGCCATCACTCACCGCCTGGGAGAGGTCCTCAAGCTCTCTGGTAATGGCTGTCTCCTGGCTTATGTCTAAGACATACTCCAGGCCGCCCACAATCTCGCCCTTTTCATTCTTGATGGGCTTGCCGGTGTACCTGATGGGAAGCTCTCCGGAGGGCAGTTTAGCAACGGTATCACTGGTGAAAACACCATCCTGCTGCATGGCCTTTCTTACCTGGCAGTTTTCAGTATTGCAGTGTCCGGTATTGAAAAGGTTGAAGCAATACTGCCCCACAACACCATCCACGGACTTGCCCAGCGCCTTTGCCCCGGCGGCGTTCATGTAGATGACCCTGTACTCCTTGTCCACAGCCATCACCGGCGTCGGTATTTCATTGAGCAGATCGGCCTTGAACCGGCATTCATCCAGGGCCCTGCGCAGGTCCTCCACCTCTTTGGAGTCATTATCACCCATGTTCTGTTTTGAAGGCTGAGCTGAAGCAGGCTCAGCATCGGTCTGTTTAAAAATGTCTTTTTTCTGACTCATACCTTC
>NZ_QYZY01000121.1:0-3500 GCF_003838035.1 Desulfonatronospira sp. MSAO_Bac3
GCCCCTGTATACCAGGAAGGCTATGGTATGGCTGTTGCCGGCGTTTACTACGCAGATTCCCTGCTGCTGTGACAACTCCTCCACCTCCGGCACAGACAGGGCCCCCAGAAGGGCCGCAGCACCTGTATCGCAGACCAGGCCCCCGCCCATGCACTGCTTCAGGCTTATTAGCCTGGTCATTTCCTCAGGAGGTACATCAAAAATAAGTTTTTTAAGATCACCATGTTCCCGGCTCAAAAATTTCCTCCAGATCTCGAATCGCCCCAGGCGATTGCTGCCGCCGGGGTGAAATCCGTGATCCTGGGCGCTGGCCAGGATCAGCTCCGGATATTCCAGTCCGGCCTGGGCCAGAAAACCCTGCCAGAAGCCGGGATCAAAATCCGCAAGATAAACCGGGGCAAAACCCGGGGGGCAGTTCTTGGTTATCTCAACGCCCATGGCCCGGACATTGTCCGGTGAATCAGACATGGCATAGGCGGCCTCGGGGTGTACAGCAGCCTTAAGACCTGCCTGCAGGTGCTTCCTTAGAACCCGGGCAAACCCACCGCCCATATTGTAGCCGTATAGATAGACGCTTTTATTGCGCCTGCCCAGCTCTTCCAGTCTCCTGGCCACCATCACGGCAGGTGAAGGCAGGATGAACTTGGGGCAGTTTTCCAGTTCCCGCTGCGGGATATAATAAAGCACGTCCTGGGTGCCGCTGCCTATATCCAGACATAATGCAGTCTGATCCATAAAATAAAACCCCTGTAAAAAATTGTCGTCCAAGACCTGGACTCCGGTAAAAAAAGATGAAGGGCACAAAAAAGGCAGGTCTTTACCTGCCTTTTTTGTATGCGGTTTGTCCAGTATTTAGTTTCCATCCGGAAAGTCTTTCTTTCCGGATGCTGAAGCTGTTGGTTTTCTTTACGGAAACGAGGAGTTTTTTTCTTTTGGCAATGAAATCAAGCAATTATGAGGAGGCGTATCTTAATACGGTGACGAATAATTGTACAGATTGACCACGCGAAGCGCGTGGCAAGCTCAGCCAAAAGGAAAAAGAACCGTTTCCGGATGAAAACTAGTTATTGTGCCTTGATGCTTAACTGATCGTTTTCCAGGTCTATGGTGACCTCCTGGCCGTCCATAAGCCTGCCGGAGATTATCTCCTTGGCCAGGGGCGTTTCCACGTGCTGCTGCAGGTATCTGCGCAGTGGCCTGGCTCCGTAGACCGGGTCGTAAGCCTCTTTGGCGATGAAGTGCCTGGCTGTGTCGCTTAGTTCAACACTGATCTTGCGGTCCTGCAGGCGATTTCGGATCTGCTGCAGAAGAAGTTCAATGATCTGCTCGATTTCTTCCAGGAGCAAAGGCTTGAACAAGACAATCTCATCCAGGCGGTTTAAAAACTCCGGCCTGAAATGTGACTTGACGGTGTTCATTACCTGGTCCCGGGCGTCCTCGCGCAGATGGCCGTCCGGGCTTATGCCCTCCAGAAGGTACTGCGATCCCAGGTTGGAGGTCATGATGATGACCGTATTTTTGAAGTCTACGGTGCGGCCGTGACTGTCTGTAAGCCTGCCGTCGTCCATTATCTGCAGAAGGACGTTGAACACGTCTGCATGGGCCTTTTCCACCTCGTCAAAGAGAATTACGCTGTAGGGCTTGCGCCGGATAGCTTCGGTGAGCTGACCGCCCTCGTCATATCCCACGTATCCCGGAGGAGCCCCGATCATGCGGGCCACGGTGTGCTTTTCCATGTACTCGGACATGTCTAAGCGCACCATGTTCTCCACGGTGTCAAACAGATTCAGGGCCAGGGTCTTGGTCAGCTCAGTCTTACCCACTCCTGTGGGACCCAGAAACAGGAATGAGCCGATGGGCCGGTTGGGATCCTTGAGCCCCGACCTGGCCCGCAGCACTGCATCAGCTACGGCGTCCACAGCCTCGTCCTGACCGATGACCCGCTCGTGCAGGATGTCGGCAAGCTTTAACAGCTTTTCGCGTTCTCCTTCCAGGAGTTTGGTCACCGGTATGCCGGTCCATTTGGATATTATCTCCGCCACATCGTCAGGGCCCACTTCTTCCTTTAAAAGCATCTCCTCGTCACTGTCGCCACTTATGGCCGATTCCTTCTCTGCCAGCTCCTTTTCAAGCTGGTGCAGCTTGCCGTAGCGAAGCTCGGCTGCCTTGTTCAGGTCATAAGCCCTTTCTGCGTTTTCAATTTCCAGCTTGGTACGCTCAATATCTTCCTTGAGAGAGCGCAGGGAGTTTATGGATTCCTTTTCGCGCTCCCACCTGCTTCTAAGCCTGGCCTGCTCTTCTTTTAGATCAGCAAGTTCCTGCCCGAGTTTTTCCAGCCTTTCCCTGGAAGCCTCGTCCTTTTCGCGTTTCAGGGCTTCCTGCTCGATTTCCAGCTGCATGATCTTGCGGTTTATTTCGTCAAGCTCAGTGGGCAGGGAGTCGATTTCACTGCGGATCTTGGCCGCGGATTCGTCTATCAGGTCAATAGCCTTATCCGGTAGAAAACGGTCTGATATATAACGGTGCGACAGAGTGGCCGCGGAAACCAGGGACCCGTCGCTTATGCGCACCCCGTGATGCACCTCGAAGCGCTCCCGCAAGCCGCGCAGAATGGATATGGTATCCTCCACGCTGGGCTCGTCCACCATGACCGGCTGAAAGCGCCGCTCCAGGGCCGGGTCCTTTTCGATATTCTTGCGGTATTCATTTATGGTTGTGGCCCCTATGCAGTGCAGTTCCCCACGGGCCAGCATGGGTTTTAGCAGGTTGCCGGCATCCATGGAACCCTCACCTTTGCCGGCCCCCACGATAGTGTGTATCTCATCGATAAAAAGCAGGATCCGACCTTCAGACTGCTGAACCTCCTTGAGCACCGCCTTGAGGCGCTCTTCAAACTCGCCGCGATACTTGGCCCCGGCTATAAGAGCACCCATGTCCAGAGCGAAGATGGTTTTGTCCTTGAGCCCCTCGGGCACGTCCCGGTTAAGTATCCTCTGGGCCAGGCCCTCAGCTATGGCCGTCTTGCCCACTCCGGCTTCACCTATGAGTACCGGGTTGTTCTTGGTCCGCCTGGACAGGATCCTTATGCACCGGCGAATCTCGCTGTCCCGGCCTATAACCGGATCAAGCTTGCCTTCCTGGGCCTCTTCCACCAGGTCACGGCCGTATTTTTTCAGGGCATCGTAGGTTTCTTCCGGGGAAGACGAAGTCACCCTCTGGCTGCCCCTGACGCTGGTTAGAGCCGACAACACCTTGTTCTTATCGATTTTGTACTCGGCTATGACCTTGCCCGCCCCGGTGGAAGGAGATTCATCCAGGATGGACAGAAGTATATGCTCCACGCTTACGTATTCGTCCTGCATGTTCTTGGCCAGGTCCTGGGCCTTGAGCAGAAGCGAATTCAGCCTCTGGGTCACGTATATCTGCCCCGGCTGGCTTCCTGGTCCGCTCACCCGGGGCAGTTTCTCAAGTTGCTTGTCCAGGGAAGTGCTGATGGATGA
>NZ_QYZY01000122.1:0-27412 GCF_003838035.1 Desulfonatronospira sp. MSAO_Bac3
GGCTCACTGCGCCGGCAGGAAGGCAATGGAGCCAAGGTCAGGGCGTCGGTTTGCTGCGGTTTGCCCTGTACTGCCCTGGGCTCTCAGGAGATTGCCCGGGAACTGGCTGATGAATCCGCCAGGCAGGGGATAGAGGTTGATATAGTCAAAACCGGCTGTCAGGGTCTGTGCCAGAAAGGTCCTCTGATGCAGGTGGAACCGCACGGGTATTTTTATCAAAAAGTAAAACCCGAACGTGCCGGAGAAATGATTTCCAAAACCATGGGCAGTGGTCAGCCTGTCCGGGAATTTCTTTACCGTGATTCCTTTCTGGACGAGGTAAAAGAACAGATTCAGGAGGTGCCCTTTTACAGCAAGCAGGTCAAAATAGCTCTGCGCAACACCGGGAAGGTGGATCCCCATGATATCCACCAGTATATAGCCGCAGGCGGATTCAAGGCCGTGAAAAAGATGTTTTCCAGAATGAGCCCCGATGATGTCCTGGAGGAGGTCAAAAAGGCCAATCTCAGGGGCAGGGGAGGGGCCGGGTTCCCGGCCGGTTTTAAATGGGCCCATACCAAGCGTTCCGGCAAAGGGGTGCCCAAGCTGGTCATCGCCAACGGGGACGAGGGCGATCCCGGGGCCTTCATGGACCGCTCCATCATGGAAGGCGACCCTTTCAGTCTGCTGGAGGGCATGCTCATCTGCGCTTATTCCATTGATGCAAACTTTGGATTTATTTATGTCCGTCACGAATACCCTCTGGCCATAAAGACCCTGGAAAAAGCCATTAAGCAGGCAGAAGAGATGGGCCTTCTGGGCAGGAATATCCTGGGCACAGGCTTTGATTTCAGCGTATTCATCAAGGAAGGGGCCGGAGCATTCGTATGCGGCGAAGCCACCTCCCTGGTGGCCTCCCTGGAAGGCCAGAGAGGATTCCCCAGGGCCAGGCCTCCAAGGCTTTCGGAGGTCGGGGGCGGAGCATGGGGGTACCCTTCCAACCTGAACAATATCGAGACTTACGCCTGTGTACCCCCCATTATCGAAAAAGGGGCAGACTGGTTTCTGGGCATAGGCACACCGGGTTCTCCGGGAACCAAGGTCTTCTCCCTGGCGGGAAAGGTCAACAACACCGGACTGGTGGAAGTACCCATGGGGATCACCTTGCGCGAAATCGTGGACGAGATCGGCGGAGGAATCCTGAACAACAGGAAGTTCAAGGCCATTCAGACCGGAGGGCCTTCCGGGGGCTGTATTCCGGAGCAGTACCTGGACCTGCCGGTGGATTTTGATTCCCTGTGGCAGGTAGGTTCCATGATGGGATCCGGGGGCATGGTGGTCATGGACGAAAGTGACTGCATGGTGGATATTGCCAAGTTTTTTCTGGCCTTCTGTCAGTCCGAGTCCTGCGGCAAGTGCCCCCCGTGCAGGGTGGGGACCTACCAGATGCTGCAGATAATGGAGCGCATAACTTCCGGAGAGGGACAGCCCGGAGACATAGAAAGGCTGGAAAAGCTCATTGAAACCGTAGGGGAAGGATCACTGTGCGGACTGGGCAGAAGCGCTCCCAATCCCGTGGCCACCACCCTCAGGTATTTCCGGGAGGAATACGAGGAGCACATCCATGACAAGTACTGCCGGGCCAATGTCTGCAGCGGCATGGGAGTTTTTACCATCGATCAGAAGGCCTGCATACTGTGCGGTCTGTGCAGGGATGCCTGTGCCTTTGATGCTGTGCGGGAAAGGCGGTCCAGCTATTTCATAGACCAGGAATACTGCACCAAGTGCAAGGCCTGTTTTGAGATCTGCCCTGTAGGAGCGGTCAAGGTAAAGAAGAAGGCTCAGATTGCCGTGGAAAAAATCAAAATACCCTATGAAGCAATGGTTTCAGTCAAACGCAAGGCCAAACTGACCTTGTGGGATGTTCTCAAATCCAAACCGCATGTGGTAATAACCATATATCATGATTCCACTGTTGCCGACGCCATCAGGACCCTGCATGACCGCAATGTCAGCAGTGTTTTCGTGGTGGATGACAACGCAAAGCTCATAGGTATTTTTACTGAGCGCGATGTGGTGCATTGCTACAACAAGGGCTTTTCCTGCCAGGATACACCTGTGGGACACGTGGCCCGCAAGGATCTTATCAAGTTCGAGCCGTCCATGGGCATCAGTTCAGCCATCCTCATCGCTTCCAGGAACAAGAAGAGGCATATGCCCATTGTGGATGGAGACAGGATCCTGGGCATGGTAACTTTCAGGGACCTGGTTTCATACCTGTTGCCTGAAATAAGCTACATTTAAACCAAGCCGGGGATTACAGGAGAAAAACAAATGCTACTGCAAGATATACTGGATTCCAAGCTGGCCCAGGTGGTCAAGGTGCACCAGGACGAGACCGTGGCCGAGACCATAAAACTCCTGGAAGAAATGAACGTCAGCGGTGTGTTCGTTGTGGACGACAATGACAGGCTGCGCGGCATATTCACGGAAAAAGACGTGGTTACCTGCTTCGCCACCGGGGTGCAGGCCTCTGATACCAGGGTGCGGGAGGTAAAAAGGGGTGATCTTGTTACCTTTGAACCTTCCACTGAAGTAAGCCTGGCACTGGCAACTGCTTCAAAAAACAAAATGCGGCATCTGCCCATAGTCCAGGGGGATGAAATAAAGGGCATGATCACCTATAGAGATCTGGTATCACATGTCCTGCCCGAGATATGCTTCATGGCCGAGGCCATGTAGGAAATAAGAACAACTGTAACCATTCAGGGGGCACTCACTTGTAGTTCCTGGCACAAGGTCTGGGGACTGTCCCCGCTAAGTACTATCTTTGAAGGTTCACGCAACTTAGCGTTTGTCATATTTTAATTGTGCAGGAAAGGTGTCGCGGGGACTGTCCCCAGGCCGTTGCGGCACCCCCTGAATGGTTACGAACAACCGCATCAATGAGCAGAGGTGACAATGAGCACGGAAAACTATGTGGAAGAAAAACCGAAAAAACTCAAAGATATAAGGAAGGAAGCAGAAGAACGGGCCTGTCCTGTGCAGCAGATGCAGTATTTTATTGACGAGTTCCTGGACAAACCCATGTGTGGTAAATGTTACCCCTGCGCCCTGGGTACCGGGGAGGCCCAGATCCGGGTGGCCAGGCTGGCCAGCCGGGGGGCCGAGGTTGACTCCCGGGACCTGGACCTGCTCAGGCGTATCGGAGACAACATGGTCCGAGGCTCCCTGTGCAAAAGGGGTAAAGACACTGGTGAGTTTATCCTGGAGCTGCTTGAAAATTCTCGGGACGAAATCATGGAGCATGTAGACCGGTCATGCCCAAGCAGGGAATGTAAAAGCCTGGTCAGATATGAAATAGTGCCTGAACTCTGCACCATGTGCGGGGAATGCAAAAAGGTATGCAGGTACAATGCTGTACTCGGCGAGACCAAAAAGCCCTATTTTACCGGATATCAGCCCTTTGAAATCAGGCTGAAAAGGTGCACAGGGTGCGGGGAGTGCGTGGACGTTTGCCCTGAGGGGGCCATAGTTGTCGGATCCAATCCCAGAAAAGAAGACAATAGTTAAGATATTAGGAGGTTTGAATGGATAAGCAGGTAAAACTCCGGATAGACGGCCAGGAAGTCCAGGCTCCCGCCGGGATGAATCTCATAGATGCTGCTGAACTCGCCGGGATTCACATCCCCAATCTGTGTTATCTCAAGGGCATGAAAGGGATAGGCGCCTGCAGGATGTGCCTGGTGGAGGTGGAGGGGCTAAAGGCACCTGTAATAGCCTGCAATACAAAAGTAAAGCAGGATATGGCGGTCCATACCAGGACTGAAAGAGTCCAGGAAATCAGAAGATTCGTCGTGGATCTTATTTTGTCCATGCATCCCCTGGACTGCGTTACCTGTACCAAGTCCGGTGTCTGCAATCTGCAGGATTACGCCTACGAATTCGGGCTCAGGGAAAGTTCCTTCAGCAGGAAAAAATTTACCTATCCCGTGGACGAAGGCAATCCTTTCGTTAAAAGGGACCCGGCCTACTGCATCCTGTGCGGCAGATGTGTGCGGGTGTGCAAGGAACAGGGGACCAATGTCCTGGACTTCATGGGCCGGGGAATCGAATCCAAGGTCATTACAGCTAATGACATGCCTCTGCATGAGTCCGGGTGCACTTTCTGCGGCAGCTGTATAGATGTATGTCCTGTAAGCGCCCTGCGCGAGGCGGACAGGGAGCAAAAGGGCCGGGAGTGGGAATTTTCCAGGCATGAATCCGTATGCATGCTTTGCGGCTGCGGTTGCGATATCACCGTGAGTACAAAAGGCGACTTGATCCAGAAGATCAATGCCGGAAGCAAAGCTCCCTCCACTGAACAGCATTTTATCTGCACCTACGGCAGGTTCGGTTACGAGCATGTCGACGGGGGCAAGCGCATTCTTTCTCCTATGGTGCGAAAGGGGGGTCAGCTCCAGGAGGTGTCCATGAAGGATGCCCTGGAGGACCTGGCGGGCAGACTCAAGAAAGCCGGAAAAAACACAGGGTTTATAAGCACGGCCTCTATTCTCAACGAGGATGCCATGACCCTGCAGAGATTTTCCGGGGAAGTGGTCAAGACCTCCAGCATCGACTCCACAGCCAGCCTTTATGCCCGGCCGGAGCAGCTTGAAAAATCCCAGAAGGCAAAAATAGACAAGGCTGATCTCATTATCCTGGTGGGGGTAAACCCATCCCAGTGGACCAGGGTGCTTCCTGCACTGGATGTCGCAGTGCGCAGAAGACTTTCCCGCAAGGGCAGGCTTATAACCATCAACTCCCAGGAAACCGCTTTAGATAAGCTGGCGGAAATAAACTTAAACGGGGACGAGATACAGGCCATACAAGGCATGATCAAATCTGTCCCGGACCATGGAATCAAGGTGGACCAGAAGCTTTTAAAACATGTCCAGGAAGCCTCAACGGACAAGAACATGCAGCAGGCGGCTGAGATGTTCGCCGGCAGCAGCAATCCCCTGATCATTTCCGATCCTGCTTTTTTTGACGTTGCATCCAACCTGGCCTGGATCAAGGGGCAGGCCATGGCCATGCCCCTGGAAAGTAACGCCCGGGGTGTGGTGCTCATGGGTGTCAAAAGCAAGGACAATACTTTTCAGGATATGGCTGCTGTGGAGCATGGCCTGGTGCAGCGGGGCAGAAGCACTGTAAAGCTTCTTTACGCCGTGGGTGATGTGCCTTTGAGCAAAAAGCCGGACGGTGTGGATTTCCTTGTGGTGCAGTCCTCAAGCTTTACCGGACTGGCCAGGGAGGCGGACATGGTTCTGCCTGCAGCTACTTACCTGGAGTCCTCCGGGAGCATGGTGGATTATCTGGGGCAACTAAAGACAGTGGAGCAGGCCATAGAACCCCGGGGTGAATCTAGAACCCACCGGGACATTTTCATTCAGCTGGCCAAAAACATGGGGGTTACCCTGAAAAAGCCCACTTTTTCGGAAGTAAAAAAGGCAGCCGGTTCAGAGGTCAGTCTATCGGTTGCAGATATGACCAGAAAGGAAGCGTTTCAGGAAACCCCGGAATCCTATCTGCAGGCCCTCAATGCCCCGGTGCTTGAAACCTCCAGGCTCTTATGGCTTAAAGAGTCCGGCATGACTTAGATCTGCTTTTAATGGCCGGGTATACTGCATAAGCCGGATAGTTATCCGGCCATTTTACATTACACAACACCACTTTCCTCTGCTGGCCAGGGCTGATTTCAGTTTCCACGGGTTTTCAGCTAAAAAAGTTGTTTTTAGGATGCATCTGCAAAAAGTCAGACATTAACTTGTAGTGGTAAATATGGATCATCTAGTTCTTTGATTTTACTGACTACTGGCCACTGACTACTGCGATTGGAAATAAGACTTTTTGCAGTCACATCTTTTAGCCAGCCATCTGAAACATAAGTAACATATTAGAAAACCAGGGATGATACAATGGACCATGTCTTGGATAAAGTAATTGAAAATTATCATGAAAATGAGGGCAATGCCCTGACTCTTTTGCAGGACCTGGAGGAAAATTTTGGATATGTCCCGGAAGAGACGGTTTATGAACTGTCAGACAGGTTGAACATACCACCCAGCCGGTTTTTCGGCATAGCCACATTTTTCTCTCAATTGCACCTTAAGCCCAGGGGCAAAAACATCATTACCGTCTGCCGCGGCACCCCCTGCCATGTCAAGGGCTCGGAAAAAATCCTGAGCCGCATGCGCATGGAACTGGACATCCCCTCCGGGGAGGAGACATCCGAGGACCGTATGTTTACCGTGGAAGAGGTCAACTGTGTGGGGGCCTGCGGCATGGCACCGGTTGTAGTCATAAATCAGCAGGTCCAGGGCGAGGTGAACATCAAGAAGATGATGAAGGAAGTAAATGAGCTCCGGGCCGAGGAGTAAATTGTCCAATGGTAAGTTATTATCAAAGGACTGTGTATATATAACTGGAGTGGTATGAATGGATAACAACTCTGTTGTGATAAAGGTTTGTTCCGGCACCGGAAGCATTTCTGCTGGAGGCGCTTTAGTTCTGGACGCTTTCAGGAAACTGGTGCTTTCTTCCGACCTGGAGGCGAGTTTTCAGAACAGGTGCAGGGCGGACAAAGTGGGATGCCGGGGTTTCTGTGCCAGGGATGTCCTGGTGGACGTGGTTGTTGACGGGGAGAAGACCACCTACGAACGCGTCAAGTCAGACATGGTGCCCAGGATCTTTGAAGAGCACATCCTGGGCGGCAGTCCTGTTCAGGAATGGACAGCAGACGAGCTGCACCAGTCCTTTCAGGACAACCAGAAAAAAGTCGTACTGGCTCATTGCGGAGAAATCGATCCCGAAGACCTGGATGCCTACCTGAATGTAAAGGGATACCAAGCTGCCCGCAACGCTTTCAACAACATGCATCCCGTGGAAATTATCGAAAAGATCAAGCGCTCTAAGCTCAGGGGCAGGGGTGGAGCCGGTTTTTCCACCGGGCACAAATGGGAGTTTGCCTACAAGGTTGACGATCAGGAGAAATATGTAGTCTGCAACGGCAATGAAAGCGATCCCGGAGCCTTCGCCGACAGGTGCATCATGGAGGGAGATCCCCATGCCGTGATAGAAGGCATGATGATCTGTGCCCGGGCCATTGGAGCCGGCAAGGGCTATATTTATATCCGGGACGGATATTCCCTGGCTGTGAAGCGTCTGCGCCTGGCCCTGAAGCAGTGCTACGAGCGCGGACTTCTGGGTAAAAACATTTTTGAATCCGGTCATGACCTGGACATAAAGCTGTATCCCGCTCCTGGAGCCTTCATTTGCGGAGAGGCCACCGCCCTGGTGCAGTCCATCGAAGGCAAAAGGGCCATGCCCACCCCAAGGATGACCCGCACTTCGGAAAATGGAATCCGGGGCAAACCCACGGTTATCAATAATGCCGAAACTCTGGCCAATGTTCCCAAAATCCTTAGAAACGGCGCATCCTGGTTTGCAGGCCTGGGTACCGACACCAGCGGCGGCACCAAGGTCTTTTCCCTTACCGGCAAGGTGAAAAGCAACGGACTGGTGGAGGTCCCCATGGGAGCCACCTTGAGGGACGTGGTGTACAAGGTGGGCGGCGGCATAGACCAGGACCGGGCTTTCAAGGGCATCCAGCTGGGTGGTCCCACAGGAGGATGTGTGCCCGGGTCCTGCCTGGACAGCCGGGTGGATTATGAATCCCTGGCCTTAGCCGGAACCATCATGGGCTCCGGGGGCATGGTGGTCCTGGATGAGACCAACTGTATAGTGGACACGGCCAAGTTCTTTCTGGATATCACCCAGGCCGAGTCCTGCGGCAAGTGCACTCCGTGCAGGATCGGCATGCGCAGGATGTACGAGATCCTTGAGCGCATAACCATTGGAAACGGCCGGGACGGCGACGTGGAACTCCTGGAGGACCTGGGCAGCCATATCCGGGCCACTTCACTCTGCGGTTTCGGCATGACCGCTCCCAACCCGGTGCTGTCCACGGTCCGGTATTTCCGGGACGAATACAATATACATATCCGGGACAGGAAATGCCCGGCACTGGTATGCAAAAGTCTTCTGACCTTTTCCTGCATAGAAGAGACCTGTACCGGATGCGGCATGTGCAAGAGGGTCTGCCCGGCGGACGCCATTCGCGGAACCAGGAAGAAACCGCACTTCATCGACCAGGAACTGTGCGTAAAGTGCGGTTCCTGTTTTGATTCCTGCAAATTCGGTGCAATACTCAAAGAGTAGGTGAATATATGGGTACTGACATGGTAACCTTGAACATAGACGGCAAAGACGTCACAGTGGATAAAGACAGCACCATCCTGGATGCTGCCAGGAAACTGGATCTAACCATTCCCTCCCTGTGTCACAATCCGGACCTGATTCCTTTCGGAGGCTGCAGGCTGTGCCTGGTGGAGGTGACCGGCACATCCAGGCCGGTGGCCTCATGTGCGGCCCTGGTCCAGGAGGGCATGAAGGTCAAAACCTCCAGCAATTACCTGGAAAGGCTCAGGCGGACCAACGTAGAGCTTCTGCTTTCAGATCACCCCAATGACTGCATGCTCTGCGAGCGGGCAGGTAACTGCAAGCTCCAGGAACTGGCCTATTACTACGGAATCCGGGAAAACAGGTTTGAGGGCGAAAACAGAAAGTATCCGGAGCAGGACCAGAACCCCTTCATCCGCAGGGAAATGGAAAAATGCATCATGTGTGGGCAATGCGTGCGCATATGCGATGAGATTCAGGGAGTGGGGGCCATTGATTTCGCCTACAAGGGACTCTGGACCAAAGTCTGCCCGCCTTTTGAAAAGGACCTGGACTGTGAGTTCTGCGGACAGTGCGTGGCAGTGTGCCCCACCGGGGCTCTCACCGGCAGGATGTGGGCCAGCAAGGGGCGTCAGAAATTCAGGGAAGTGGATACAGTCTGCCCGTACTGCGGGTGCGGCTGCAATCTCACCCTGGCTGTGAAAAAGAATGAAATCGCCAGGATATATTCCAGAAAAGACAGCATCAACCAGGGCATGCTCTGCGTCAAGGGCAGGTTTGCCTACGATTTTGTAAACAGTCCGGACAGACTGACTAAGCCACTCATCAGGACCGGGGCAAAAAAAGATTTTGTTTTGAACCGGGACAACCCATACAGGGAATCAAAGAAGGGTCACGCCTCCAGGCCTGATTATGAACAGTTCAGAGAAGCCTCCTGGGAGGAAGCCCTGGATCTTGTTGCCTTGAGGCTCAAGGAAATAAAGGACCGCCATGGCCCTGATGTCATCGGCGGTCTGGCTTCGGCCAGGTGCACAAACGAGGATAATTATCTGTTTCAGAAGTTCATGCGTATGGCAGTGGGCACCAACAATGTTGACCATTGTGCCAGATACTGACATAGTTCCACCATTGCCGGTCTGGCAACAGTATTCGGTTCAGGAGCCATGACCAATTCCTATGAGGAGATCAAGGACAACGATGTCCTGCTGGTGATCGGCTCCAACACTACGGAGACCCATCCCATTATAGGGTTGGAGATGAAAAAGGCGGTGCGGCGCGGGGCAAAACTCATCGTCATTGATCCCAGAAAGATCGAGCTGGTCAGGTGGTCCCATGATCATCTGCAGCTCAAGCCCGGAACCGATGTGGCCCTTCTCAACTGCATCATGAATGTCATCATTCAGGAAAACCTTGCGGACAAGACTTATATCGACGAGCGCACCCAGGGCTATCCGGCCCTGGCCAGGTCCCTGGAGGGGTACACGCCGGAATACGGGGAAGAAGTGACCGGAGTGGCCAGGGAAAAAATAATCGATGCGGCCAGGACGTACGCCAGGGCATCAAAAGCCGGGATTTACTATACCATGGGGATCACCCAGCATACCCACGGCACGGACAATGTCTTTGCCATTGCCAACCTGGCCCTTATGACCGGCAACCTGGGACGCCGTTCCACTGGAGTGAATCCCCTGCGGGGTCAAAACAATGTTCAGGGGTCCACTGACATGGGCTGTGTCCCTCCGTTTTACCCCGGATACCAGAGCGTGGCCTCTCCCGAGGTCAAAGCCCGGTTTGAAAGACTGTGGAGGGCACAGCTTTCATCCACCCCCGGTCTTACAGCCACGGAAATGGTTGATGCTGCTGCAGAAGGCAATTTCAGGGCTCTGTACATAAAAGGAGAAAACCCCGTGGTAAGCGATCCGGATATGCAGCATACGGTAAAGGCCTTGCAGAACCTGGACTTTCTGGTGGTCCAGGATATCTTCATGACGGAGACGGCCCGGATGGCGGATGTTATACTGCCTGCGGCCTGTTTTGCCGAAAAGGAGGGCACTTTCACCAACAGCGAGAGACGGGTGCAGCGGGTGCGCAAGGCAGTGGAACCCCCGGGAGAGGCCAGGGAGGATTCCTGGATCATTGCCAGTCTGTCTTCAAGTATGGGCTATGATATTTCTTATGACCGCATCGAGGATGTTTTCCAGGAAGCGGGCAAGGCCTGGCCCGCCCTGGGAGGCATGGACTATCAACGCCTGGAGCACAGAGGTCTGCAGTGGCCCTGCCCCACGAGTGATCATCCCGGCACTCCCTACCTTTTCAAAGGGGCCTTTCCCAAAAGGATACCGGCTTTTACTCCTGTGGATTACCGTCCCTCGGAAGAGTTGCCGGATAGTGAATATCCTTTGGTTCTCAACACCGGCAGGGAGCTTTTCAATTATCATACCGGGACCATGACCAGGCGCAGCCCGGCCGTGAACAAGGTCATGCCCCGGGGTTATGTGGAGATCCACCCGGAGGATGCCCGCAGGCTGGGCATAGATAAGGATCAGTTAGTCCGGGTCAGTTCCAGAAGAGGCAGCATTGATATCCATGGCCTGGTGAGCAACAGGCCTCTTCAGGGTACAGTGTTCATTCCTTTTCACTTTACTGAGGCTGCGGCCAATATGCTTACCAATACCGCAGTGGATCCCATTGCCAGAATTCCGGAACTGAAAGTTTGTGCAGTAAAGCTGGAACCCATAGAGAATACGTAAACGTTCAAAGGCCTCTCAACTAATGTCCTTTGGCCTTTTTAAAGTTTGTCAAACCAGGGAGTATGAAAGCAAGGAGAAGTCATGATTGATGCGCAGATGCTGAAAAAACAGATTTTGCTTCAGGATATGGATGAGTATGAGCTGGGCAAAATTGCCAAGATCGTGGAAAAGGTATCCATAAAACAGGGCGAAGTCCTGTTTCAGGAAGAGGATGATACCAGGGGACTGTGGCTTATCCATTCCGGAAAGATCCAGATATCCAAGATGGCCGCCGACGGCTGGAGGCAGACTCTGGTGGTGCTGGGCGAAGGGCATTTTTTCGGGGAACTGGCCATTGTCGAGAAGCGCAAGCACGTTTCCAAGGCCGAGGCCATGGAAGACACAGAGCTTTTTCTGATTCCCAAGGAATCCTTTGAAGAGCTTGTGGCGGATGACTGCGCCCTGGCCATGGATTTTTTCAAGAGCATGGTGGTGGCACTGAGCTCCAACCTGAGGCGTATGAATGACAAATTCTTAAGCGTTCTCATAAGCTATTAGGCCATCTGCACCGTTGCGCTCAGTATATTTACCGTTCGTCTAAAAATATATGCAGGTCTGGCTTTAAGAACCTAAACATTTAAAAGTCGCCTGGAAGGGAAGTGTGTTGCAGACCATAGGTTATTTAACCAGCCGCATTTTTCTTTTCCGGTCTTAAAGGAGGATTTAAACTATGCAGGACAAAATACTCGACGGCAAGGGCGTATCCGCAAAAATCAAGGAAGAGCTTGCCGAAGAAATCAAAGAGCTTCAAAAGAAAAACGTCACCCCCGGTTTGGCTGTGGTCCTGGTGGGAGAAGACCCGGCATCCCAGGTGTATGTCAACATGAAGGAAAAGACATGCAATGCCTTAGGCATTGTCTCCCGCAAGCATGTCTTGCCTGAAGACGTATCCGAGGAAAAACTCCTGTCCATGGTGGACGATCTGAACAATGACCCGGAGATTGACGGCATCTTAGTACAATTGCCCCTGCCGGGACACATTGATGAAAACAAGGTCCTGGACCGCATCAAGGTAGAAAAAGATGTGGACGGATTTCACCCGGAAAGCATCGGCCGGGTGGTGCTGGCTCAGGATGGGTTCAGGGCGGCCACGCCGGCCGGAATCATCGAGCTTTTAAAACGCAGCAATGTGACTCTGGAAGGCAAGGAAGCCGTGGTTCTGGGACGAAGCAATATTGTGGGCAAGCCTGTGGCCCTTCTGCTTTTAAACGAAAACGCTACAGTCACCGTGGCCCACTCCCGGACCAAAGACATAGCTGAGGTGACGCGCCGGGCGGATATCCTGGTGGTGGCAGTGGGACGAAAGGAAATGGTCACAGCGGATATGGTCAAACAAGGAGCCGTGGTGGTGGATGTGGGCATTCACCGTGTGGAAGACGGCCTCAAAGGGGATGTGGCTTTCGAGGAAGTCAAGGAAAAGGCCTCGGCCATTACTCCGGTTCCGGGCGGGGTTGGCCCCATGACCATTGCCATGCTCATGTCCAATACCGTCAAGTCCGCGAGAAAAAGAGCCATTTAGCGGACTATAACTTTTCACCTAAGGTCCGGGGACTTTGCAAACAGGACGTAAAGACTTCACCCTGATAAACCCTGCGAAGCAGGACCGCTATGCGGTATTTAACAGGGCGAGCTCCAAGGATGCGTCGTTCAGATCCCGCACTTACTTTCTGGCAAATATTGATTTGAAAACTGGGCAGACGTAGAAAAAGTAAGTGCGGGACCAGGTTTGCAAAGCCCCCGGACCCTAGCTCTTTGCCATTGATGGTAAATAATTATGTTTTTTCAGGACAATGTAAAAATCCTGCCTGCCCCGTTGAAGGCAAAGCTTCAATGGGGCGGATTGCACAGGCAGCCACTTATGAAATGAGCCGGTTTTCCGGTGACCCAGATCCGTTTAAGTCTGTGTAATCTGCGGGCAAAAAGCCACAAGGAGACAGGTAATCATGAGCTACAGCGCTCCCATAGACCGTTATACCGGCAAGATCAACAAAGTTGAAATTGGTACAGGTGATGCCAGCGTGCAGGTAGGAGGGGAAACTACTCTACCTTTTTATCTCTTTGAAGGGGAAATGCCCAACCGCCCCAGACTGGCCATGGAAGTCTGCGATGAAGCCCCCGGGGACTGGGCTAAGGCTCTGGAGGACGTGCTGGGGGATGTCTGGGACGATCCAGTGAAATGGGCCGCCAAGTGCAAAGACGAGTTCGGGGCGGATCTCATCTGCCTGAGACTTCTGAGCATCGACCCCAACGGTGCGGACAAAGGCCCGGACGAAGCCCTGGAAGTGGTCAGAAAGGTGGCTGATTCCGTGGAGATTCCCCTGATCATTTACGGCTGCGGCAACGCCTCCAAGGACGGCGAGGTCTTGAAAAAGGTCGCTGAACAGATGGAGGGCAGGGCCATGGTCCTGGGACCGGCTGTGGAGGAGAACTACAAGACCATATCCGCTGCGGCCATGGGCTTCGGGCACAACGTGGCCGGGGAGACCCCCATTGATGTGAATATGGCCAAACAGCTCAATATCCTCATGACCAACCTGGGCATGCCGGCCGAGCGTATCCTGATCGACCCCTCCACCGGTGCCCTGGGTTACGGACTGGAATACACCTATTCGGTAATTGAAAGGGATCGCCTGACCGCTCTGCAGCAAAACGACGCCATGATGCAGATGCCCATCATCTGCGACATGGGCCGGGAAGCCTGGAAGGCCAAGGAAGCCAAAGTGGGAACGGACGAGCACCCGGAATACGGTGATCCGGTAAAGCGGGGCATAATGTGGGAAGCCATCGGAGTGACCAGCCTGCTGGTTGCCGGGGCGGACATAGTAGTGGTCAGGCATCCGGAGACGGTTAAGCTCATGCGCAGTACCATGGAAGGTCTGGGAGTAAAATAGGGCTCAAGCAGTCTTGTTTTAAGCATGCAGGACACGGAGATTTACAACAAAAATTAAAATGTACCTGGAGGTGCGATAATGGCTTTGACCGGACTTGATATTTACAAGAAGCTTCCCCAGACCAACTGCGGAGAATGCGGAGTGCCTACCTGCCTGGCTTTTGCCATGAAGCTGGCTTCCGGGGGCGCAAGCCTGGATTCCTGCCCCCATGTCAGCCAGGAGGCCAAGGACGCCCTTTCCGAAGCCTCGGCTCCGCCCATGCGGGAAGTAACCATCGGCCAGGGGGACAATGCCCTGAAGATAGGCGGGGAGCAGGTTCTTTTCAGGCACGAGAAGACTTTTTTCAATCCATGCGGCTTTGCCTTAGTTATTGACGATTCCATGGAGGCCGCGGAAGTGGATTCCAGGCTGGAAAGCCTCAAAAAAATGCGCTTTGAGCGCGTGGGTTACGAACTCAAGACCGACCTGGCAGCCCTGAAGTGCTCTTCCGGGGACAAATCCAGCTTTGCCGGCCTGGTGGAAAAGGTAAAAGGGTCCTGCGATCTGCCCTTAGTGCTCATGAGCGATGACCCCGATGTCATGTCAGCTGCCTTAGACGTGTGCGGGACCGGCAAGCCTTTGATGGCTTCCGCCACACCTGAAAATTGTGATGCCATGGCCGAGCTGGCCAAAAAACACCAGTGCCCTCTGGTGGTGCGCGCTGGTTCCGTGGAGGAACTCTCCGGACTAACAGACAAGATAAGCAAGGCCGGGGTACAGGACCTGGTCCTGGACAGCGGCAGCAGGGACCTGTCCAAGACCCTGGAAAATCTGGTCATGATGCGCCGTAGTGCCCTGAAGAAGAAATTTCGTCCCCTGGGCTACCCCACCATCACTTTTCCCTGCCAGGAAACCCAGGATGAAATGCTGGAAGCCATCCACGCCTCTGTTTACGTCATGAAGTACGGCGGAATAATGGTCATGAACAATCTGGAGCCATGGAGCGCCCTGCCGCTGTTTGTCCTGCGCCAGAACATCTATACCGACCCCCAGAGGCCTATGCAGGTCAAGGAGGGTTTCTACGATTTCGCTTCCCCGGACGAATCTTCACCTGTGCTGGTGACCACCAATTTCTCCCTGACCTATTTCATAGTGTCCTCGGAGATCGAGTCCAGCAAGCGTCCGGCCCACCTGGGCATCGTGGATTCCGAGGGCCTGTCGACACTTACCGCCTGGGCCGCGGGCAAGTTCACCGCGGAAAAGATTGCGGCATTTATCAAGAAAAGCGGCATCGAAGACAAAGTCAAGCACCGCAAGGTAGTCATTCCAGGATATGTGGCCCAGATCAAGGGTGAGCTGGAAGAAGAGCTTGAAGGCTGGGAAGTTATGGTCGGGCCCAGGGAAGCAAGTGAAATTCCCGGTTTTCTCAAGTCCTGGCAATAGACTGTTTTTTTTACAGACAGGTAGATATATGAAACTGGCAGTAAGCGGTAAAGGCGGCGTGGGCAAGACCACCATCAGCGCCTGCCTGGCCAGGCTCTTCGCCGGGCATGGCTACAGGGTGCTGGCCATAGACGCGGATCCTGACTCCAACCTGGCTTCGGCCCTGGGAATACCTCCGGAAAAGGCTGAGCAGATCCTGCCCATTTCCAGGGCCACGGAGCTCATTGAAGAGCGCACCGGGGCCAAGCCCGGACAGAGCGGGTCCATGTTCAAATTAAACCCCAGAGTGGACGACCTTCCGGACAGCATGTCCGTAGAGCACGATGGAGTCAGGCTTCTGGTGCTGGGGGCTATAGAAAAAGGGGGGCATGGCTGTATCTGCCCCCAGAGCGCTCTGCTCAAGAGCCTGGTCAGCCACGTGGTGCTCAGAAGAAAGGAACTTGTCCTTCTGGATATGGAGGCCGGCATAGAGCACCTGGGCCGGGGCACCGCCCAGGGGGTGGATGCCCTGCTGGTGGTGGCCGACCCGGACCGCCAGAGCATCCAGACCGCCAGGACCATAGACAGGCTGGCCAGAGAAACTGGAATAGAAAAAGTACTGGTGATTCTAAACAAGATCCGCTCCTCTGAAGAGGAAGAGCTTTTAAGACAGGGACTCAAGGATATGCATATCCTGGGAGTTGTGCAGGACAGTCCCGGAGTCCGCCTGGCTTCACTTAAGGAGGCTGCCCCGGATCCCGGGGATGCCGCTTTCACCCGGCAGATAGAGGTTCTGGTGAATGGTTTGAAAGAGCGTTTGTAATTATTCACTATTTGTGAGCACAGAGCTATGGTCCGGGGGCTTTGCAAAATGGGCGTAAACTGTCTGAACGACGTAGGAAGCGTTAATCAAAACCGTAAAACACCGAACTTAATTTAAAGTATCTTATAGTAAATATTGCGATTATCAAAAACTGTTTGTAGGTTTTGATTTACGCTTCCTTGGAGTGAGTTTTTACGTCCTGTTTGCAAAGTCCCCGGACCTTAGTTACGTAAGGTTGCAGTAACAAGAAATGGATATTCTGACCTGGAATCAAGGGGGAAATATGTTAATTATCGGTGAGAAGATCAATGTCATGCTCAAGCAGATCGGGCAGGCCATGAAGGACAGGGACAAAAAGCCCATCCAGGACCTGGCCGTGAGCCAGGTGCAGGCAGGAGCCAATGCCCTGGACATAAACGCTGGTCCGGCCACCAAGAACGGCCCGGAAATCATGCAGTGGCTGGTGAACACTGTTCAGGAGGTTACAGACGTGACCCTGTCCCTGGACACCACCAACGCCGAGGCCATGGAGGCCGGGCTGCAGGTATGCAAAAATCCGGCAATAATCAACTCTACTTCCGGGGACAGGGCCAAGCTGGAGACAATTATGCCCATGGCCAAAAAATACGATGCCGACGTCATAGGCCTGACCATGACTTCGGCCGGCGTCTCCCGGGACGCCAACGAGCGGGTGGCCATTGCCGTGGATATCATGACAGCCATGGCTGAATTCGACGTTCCCGTGGAGCGTTTGTATCTTGACCCCCTGATTCTCCCGGTGGGAGTGGCCCAGAACCAGGCCATGGAAGTGGTGGAGGCCATCAAGATGTTTCGCCAGCTCAACGACCCGCCCATCAAATCCGTGGTGGGCCTGAGTAACGTTTATAATGGCACACCTGAAAGGCTGCACAGTATTCTAAGTTCCACCTACCTGGTCATGCTCATGACCGTAGGCCTGGACGCAGCCATAGCCGATCCCATGGATCAAAGGCTCATGGAGAGTATGAAGACCGCCCGCCTTTTCAAAAACGACATCCTCTACTGCGACTCATACCTGGAATAAATTTTTCAGGGGGCCGGCCTCTTGGCATAGCCGGCCCCGTCCAAACTTACAAGGAGTGCTATATCCATGAAGATTAATGCAATGCCTCCCTGCCAGGCAAAATGCCCCATCCACATGGATGTCCAGGGCTATGTGGCGGCCATTGCCAGGGGAGACGTGCAGGAAGCCGACAGGATTATCCGCAGAACCAACCCTTTTCCTTCAGTTTGCGGGCGTATCTGTACCCGGGAATGCGAATCCGTTTGCCGCCGGGGTAAAAGCGTGGATGAGCCGGTGGCCATCAGGGCCCTTAAGCGTTTTGCCTCGGACAGTGCCTCCGTTGGTTCAGAAGTTCCAGGCCCGGAAGTTCGTTTTTCAGAGAAAATCGGCATAGTGGGAGCCGGCCCTGCCGGCCTGACTGCGGCCCACGACCTGGCTCTCATGGGCTACAGCGTAACGGTCTTTGAATCCGAGGATGAGCCTGGAGGCATGCTCACCCGGGGTATTCCCAGGTACAGGCTGCCCCTGGACCTGGTGCGCTCAGAGGTGGACCGCATCCGTTCCCTGGGCGTGGAAATAAAAACCGGGTACATGCTGGGCAGGGATATTTTCCTGCAGGACCTGCAAAAGGATTTTGATGCTGTATTTCTGGGTATGGGCAGTGAAAAAAGCACCTGTCCCGAGTGCAGCGGAATGGAGCTCTCCGGAGTCTGGACTGCCGTGGAGTTTTTAAAGGACGTCAGCCGGGGTAAAAAATTCAATCCGGGCAATAAAGTCATTGTCATCGGAGGCGGTCATACAGCCATAGATGCGGCCCGGACCTGTCTAAGGCTGGGGGCCAAAGATGTAACCATTGCTTATCGCCGCACCATTGATGAAATGCCCGCAGGGATGGACGAGGTGGAAGATGCCCGGGAAGAAGGGGTCAGGTTTGAGTTCCTTACGGCTCCGGAAGCCTTTGAAGGCAGCGGCAAAGTAGAAAAAATGCGCTGCGTGCGCATGGATCTGGACAAGTCCTGCGGGGGAAAAGGCAAGCTGACCTGTGTGGAGGACTCTGCTTTCGAGATGGAGGCGGATACCATCATCCTGGCCACGGGCTACGCACCCAGGACCGAGGCCGTGCAGGAACTCTGCACAGAAGGAGGGGACAGGCTGGAAATAAAGGACGCCGCCGGGGCCACCAGGACTTCAGGGGTGTTTGCCGGAGGAGATTTTGTCAGCGGACCCACTACAGTGGTGCAGGCCATAGCATCGGGCAGAAAGGCGGCTGATGCAGTGCACAGGTATCTGCGCGGCATGGATCAGTCACCGGAAGAACAGGAAGAGGTTCTTGAGGACCTGGATGATGATGTGGCCCGCCTTGTGCCTGAGGCCGGCAGGGAAAAGCCGGTTTGCCTTGATCCCGGCTCCAGGGTTCATTCCTTCGATGAAGTGGAGCATGCTTTCACTCCAGAACAGGCCAGGGCGGAAGCATCCCGCTGCCTGCACTGCAGCCTTGGGGCCCATGTTTCCCAAGACTGCGCAGTATGCCTGAACTGCGTCCTGGTCTGTCCGTATAATGTCCCCAGGCCGGGTGAGGAAAAGGCTGTCATTGATATGAGCCAGTGCCAGGCCTGCGGGATCTGCGCCGGTCAATGCCCGGCTGCGGCCATCGATCTTGGCCTGGAACCCAGAACAGAGCTGCGCCAGAATATCCGCCGGGTGCTTGAAAAAGCTGAAAGTAGCTCCCCTGGTGACTTCAGCTTCGCTTATGTCTGTGATTTCAGCAAATCCAGGCCAGGAGATGTTCAGGGCGAAAATGTATACACTATAACCAGGCCCGGGTTGGGACGCATTGACGTATATGAACTCCTGGTCCCTTTTGAGGCCGGGGCCAGAGAAGTTCTGGTGTCCGGTTGCGGTGAAGAGGACTGCAAGTTCAAGGACTGCAGCCTGTGGACCCGCAGAAACGTGCAGAGAGCCTCCCGGGTGCTTCAAAGTATCGGCCTCGAACCTGAACGGATAAGGCTTGTTGAGTAAGGTTTTCCCAAGGTTCCCGGCTGGATTGTAATAAAAATGTATCTGAAGGGCCCTTTGAATGCAGGATGGGGCTGATCACTGCTTCTTTCAAGATTGCAGGCCAGATACTGAAAACAAAAGAGGGTGAGAACATGATTGTTGCTGAAGTCAAGCCCATGGCCGAGATTCAGGAAACGATAAAAAAGTACGGCAAGGTACTTATAACCGGTTGCGGCAGCTGTGTGACAGTCTGCCTCAGCGGCGGGGCCCAGCAGGTGGAAGTGCTGGCTTCTTCCCTGCGTACCGCTGCAAAAGCTCAGGGTCAGCAGTTGGAGCTAGGTGAGGAAACCCAGGTGCGCCAGTGCGATCCCATGTTTATCGAACAGATCAAGGACAAGGCTGCCGGGTACGAGGCCATCCTGTCCATGGGATGTGGAGCGGGAGTGCAGACCATGGCCGAGACCCTGGGCAATATTCCTGTATATCCGGCCCTGGATACAGTGTTTTTCGGCGGTGCCGACGGAAAGGGCGGTTTCGTGGAAACCTGCGCAGCCTGCGGGCAGTGCATCCTGTCCAGGACCGGAGGTGTATGCCCTGTGGCCAGGTGCGCCAAAAGCCTTGCCGACGGACCCTGTGGAGGGGCGCAGGAGGGCAACTGTGAGGTGGACAAGGATACCAGGTGCGCCTGGCAGCTCATCTATGTGCGCATGATGCGTCTGGGCCAGCTGCATATTCTAAAGGAAATCAATCCGCCCAAGGCCGCAAGAGTTCATCCGGCCAGGCTGAAACGCGAAGAATAATTGTTTAAGTACTTGTTGGGTTACAAGTATTCACAATAACAGGAGTTATAGTATGGGATTCAGGGAAGCAGTAGAGTCAGGCAAGTTTTTGATAACCGCAGAGGTAGGGCCGGGCAAAGGCACTGACATGCATGAGCTGCTGGAGGACGCCGAGGCCATCAAAGACAGAATACATGCCATAAATGTCACTGACCTGCAAAGCTCGGTCATGCGGCTGGGCTCCCTGGCGGTCAGTCATATCCTGGCGGATAAAGGCATTGAGCCCATATACCAGCTGACCTGCCGGGATAGAAACAGGCTGGCCCTGCAGTCTGACCTTTTGAGCGCCTGGGTCCTGGGGATTCAGAATGTCCTGGCCCTCACCGGCGACCATCCTGTTCTGGGGGATCACCCCGAATCCAAGCCGGTTTTTGACTGTGATTCAGTAAGCCTTCTGCAGATGATGCAGACCCTGAATGGTGGACATGACATGGCCGGCAACGAGCTTAAAGGTGTACCGGACTTTTTTCCGGGGGCAGTGGTCAATCCCGGTGCGGACGCCGGGGCCGGTCTGGAAATGCAGCTTATCAAGCTGGAAAAAAAGATCGAGGCCGGGGCCAGGTATATCCAGACCCAGGGGGTATTCGAACTGGACAGTTTCGAGAAATTCATGAAACGGGTTGAAGGGTTTAATGTGCCTGTAATGGGCGGGATAATCATGCTTAAATCCGCAGGCATGGCCAAATTCATGAATAAAAACGTCGCCGGAATATCTGTGCCCGAGTCCCAGATCAAGGCTATGACTGATACAGACGACAAGGTCAAAACCAGCGTGGAAATAGCATCCCACTTAGTAAAAGGCATGAAGGACATTTGCCACGGCGTACATATTATGGCCATAGGCTGGGAGAAAAAGATCCCCATGGTTCTGGATGAGGCAGGGCTTTAGACCCATGGGAGTATGGGGGTGCGGGGACCCATGAAGAACACAGCTATCATCGGTGCCGGAGTAGTGGGCACGGCTATGGGGTATCTGCTGAGCAATGCTGGATATAATATTACTGGCATTGCCAGCAGAAGCCTGGAGTCCGCGGTCAAGGCAAGGGATTTCATCGGGCAGGGCGAGGCCTCCACCGACCTGGCCGGAACTGCCCGCTCCGCCGGCATTGTACTTATTACAACTTCAGATGACGCCGTGAGGCTGGTCTGCGAGGATATCGCCGGCAGGGACGGGTTCAGGCCAGGCAGCCTGGTTATTCATACCAGCGGGGCCTTGTCCGTTGAAGCCTTGGCGTCCGCAAAACATAAAGGGGCCGTTACAGTTTCCATGCATCCCCTGCAGAGTCTGCCCAGTGTGCAGGAGGCTATAAAAAACATGCCCGGCTCTTATTTCTGCCTGGAAAGCGAGGATGAAACGGCTCTGGACACGGCCAGGGATATGGTCCGGGTGTTTCAGGGCAAAGAGCTGAATATTCAGCTGGGGGGCAAGCCTTTATATCATGCCGGCGCTGCAGTGGTGTCCAATTTTTTTGTGGCTACAATAGGATTCGGCCTGCAACTGCACGAAAGCGCCGGAATAGACAGGCAGGATTCGCTGAATGCTCTTCTGCCCCTGATTCAGGGTACCCTTAAAAACATCGAGAAGATTGGTATACCTGCCGCCCTTACCGGTCCCATTGCCCGGGGGGACGCTCAAACTGTCGAAGATCACCTGGCAGCCATTTCCCGGGAAAGCCCTGACCTGCTGGGGCTTTACTGCGAACTGGGCAAATACACTGTAAAGCTGGCCCGTGAAAAGGGGACCCTGAAGGAACATGACGCCCAGAAAATCATAGAAATATTGCGCCAATACAGTTCACATTAGCCTGCCAACCGGGCAGATGATGCCATGAACCGTTGATTTGCCTATAAGCAACAAAAAAAGGCAGCCCCTGGTTGGCGATAATCTGCCGATAAAAAAGTTCATGCGCGTCTGATATGGTTATACCCATATCTTTGATTATCTGGTCGGCGTCCCGTTTGATATTGGGATCCACCCGGTTATGGCTGGTTGTGGTGCTGCTCATATATCCTGCTCCTTTTATGCATAGCTATGCAGTATTCATGTGGAAAAAAAGTGTCAAGCAGGCCTATATACCCTGAACCCGCCTCAGCCGGTTGACACAGCTTTCCCTGCCCAGTACCTGCATGGTTTCAAAGATGCCCGGGCTGGCGGTCTTGCCGGTGAGGGCCACCCGCAGGGGCTGGGCTATGGCCTTGAATTTGATGTTTTTCTCCTCGATGTAGACCTTCATGGCCTGCTCCAGGTTTTCCTGGTCAAACTCTTCCATTCCTGCAAGTATCTCCGCGATCTCTCTCAGGTACTCCCTGGCCTCCGGGGTCAAAAACTTGTCCACGGCCTTCTGGTCCATTTCCAGTTCCTGGTCCGGCACTAAGAAGAAATGCGCCATTTCCGCCATCTCCTGCATGGTGGAAGCCCTTGGCTGTAGAAGGGGGATTATATTTTCCAGGTATGCTTGCGCAGGAACCGGCTGTGATGCATCCAGGTGCTGCTGAAGGATAAGTGCCAGCCTCGCCGGGGAAGATTCTTTTATATAATGGGAATTGAGCCATTTAAGCTTTTCAGTATCAAAAACACAGGCCGAGGCTCCCAGGTTGTCCAGGGAAAATTTTTGCAGCAGGTCCTCCAGGCTGAATATCTCTTCGTCCTTGTAGGACCAGCCAAGCCGGGCCAGATAGTTCACCAGGGCCTCGGGCAGGTAGCCCATTTCCTTGTAGGCCATTACAGAAAGGGCCCCGTGACGCTTGGAAAGCTTTTTTTTGTCCGGTCCCAGGATCATGGGCACATGACCAAAAAACGGCGGGGTAACATCCAGGGCCTGGTAGATGAGCAGCTGCCTGGGGGTGTTGTTTATATGGTCATCCCCGCGCAGGACGTGGGTTATGCCCATTTCGATGTCATCGGCCACCACGGCCAGGTTGTAGGTGGGTGTGCCGTCCATCCGTTCCAGAACAAGGTCGTCCAACTGGGTATTGTCCACGGCTATGCTGCCCTTGACCTGGTCCTGGTACACAGTCTGACCAGCCTGTGGGGCCTTCAGCCTTATGACCGTATCCGGTCCGGGCTGCAGGCAGGCTTCCCTGCATTTGCCGGAGTACTTGGGCTTTTGTCCCAGGGCCCGGGCCTTTTCGCGCATCTCTTCAACCTCTTCCGGAGTGCAGCGGCAATAATATGCATGGCCTGTGCGCACCAGCTTCTGGATATACTCCTTGTATACCTCAAAACGTTTGCTCTGGTAATAGGGCTCCTGGTCATAATCCAGGCCCAGCCAGTGCATGGAATCCAGAATGGCCTGAGTCATCTCTTGAGAGGAACGTTCCACATCGGTGTCCTCGATGCGCAGAAGAAAACGCCCGCCGCTTCCCCGGGCCAGCAGCCAGTTGAAAAGGGCGGTCCTTGCTCCGCCGATGTGTAGATACCCGGTGGGGCTGGGGGCAAACCTGGCAACAACCTTGCTCATCTTGTTCTCCTTGAAATCAGGATTTGTAAAAATAAAGGCGGACCCATGCAGATCCGCCATATAAAAAAATATCTGGAAGAGAGTTATACAGATTCAACGGACTTGATCTGGGGCAGCTCCTGCATAATCAAGCGCTCAATGCCGTTTTTAAGGGTCATCTGGGACATGGGGCAGCCCTTGCATGCACCCTGCAGCTGGACCTTGACCACGTTGTCCTCGGTAACCTCCACCAGCTCCACGTCTCCGCCATCAGCCTGAAGCGATGGCCTGATCTTTTCCAGTACTTCCTGTACCTGCTCCTTCATATTCTTTTTCCTTTGGGTAATATATTGTGTGATATTTGCCTGGGCCGGCAAACCGGTCTACAATAAGTTCTTTTCCGGAGGCCTGCGTTCCGGGACGTATTCTCTGGGAATTTCACCCTCGTTCCATTCCTTGGAAACGTAAAGACCGCAGTAGCAGCTTCCATATTCCTGTACGTCGGGCTCGCGGTATACGCAGGGGCAGATTATGTCCCTGTCCTGATCCCTGTCCCCGGAGGCCAGTCTGCATGGGCAGGCCATGTAACCCAGGTGGTCCCTGTTGTAAATAAGGCTCTGGAGAAGTTCCATGACCATCTCGCGGTCCCTGTTGAAAAAATATCCCTTGGGTTCCTGTATTTTCTGCAGGGTTTCATAAAGTTGTTCCGGGGTCATTTTCCGCAGGCCTCCTTGATTTCATCTTTTTGCAGTCCTACAATAACTTTTTCCCCGTCTACAACCAGGGTGGGAAAAGACAGCTTGGGGTTGTATTCCTTGATTTCATTGACAACCTTTTCTCTCTCGTCTCCGGTGAGCTGATCCACGTCCACATGATCATACTCTATTCCCTCTTCTTCCAGGAATTTTTTTGTATTTTTGCAGTGCACACAGGTACTCAGGGCATATACATATACCTTTTTACTCATAATTATCTCCTTGTTGTTTATTGCGGGCCACAGATACGGTCTTCTGCCCCTGTAACCGGTAACAGGAGGCATTAGCCTGCATCAGGAGTTG
The DNA here is from genome assembly GCF_003838035.1 of Desulfonatronospira sp. MSAO_Bac3. Taxonomy (NCBI): domain Bacteria; kingdom Pseudomonadati; phylum Thermodesulfobacteriota; class Desulfovibrionia; order Desulfovibrionales; family Desulfonatronovibrionaceae; genus Desulfonatronospira; species Desulfonatronospira sp. MSAO_Bac3. The sequence goes on from NZ_QYZY01000122.1 coordinate 24,541, forward strand.
ATAACTCATTTCTTTTGCCTAAGCAATGTCCAGATAACCACAAAAAAACCGGCCCGGAATTGTTTCCGGGCCGGCTGCAGAATATTGAGATGAAAATACAAGGGGTTAATGCCCGGAGGCTTCTCCTGAACCGCGCGGTGTGCGCACATTTTGTACCAGTTCCCGGATATGGGCCGGGGGCGACTTGGTAAAGGAGGACACGGTCAGGGTGACTGCGGCGTTTATGAGCATGCCCACAGTACCTATGCCTTCAGGTACGATACCGAAGAACCAGGGATCCATGCCCATGAACTTGGTCTGGATGATATACATCATGGTAAAGCTGATGCCGGCGATCATCCCGGCAATGGCTCCTTCCCGGTTGACCCAGGTGGTGAATATGCCCAGTATTATTATGGGAAAGAAGGACGAGGCGGCCAGCCCGAAGGCAAAGGCCACCACCTCAGCCACGAATCCGGGCGGATTTATCCCGAAATATCCGGCGATGAGCACGGCAATGGCAATCATAATCCGTCCCACCGCCATTCGCTGTCGTTCAGTGGCCTGGGGGTTAAGTATCCGGTAATACAGATCGTGGGAAATGGACGAAGCTATGACTATGAGCAGCCCCGAGGCCGTAGAAAGGGCCGCAGCCAGACCTCCTGCAGCTACAAGTCCCACCATCCAGGCCGGCAGATTGCCCATTTCCGGGCTGGCCAGCACGATTATATCCCGGTCGATATAAAGTTCGTTGTCATTATCTGTTAATTCATTGGAAACCAGTCTTTCACCGTGTTCCCCTCTTTCCCCGGTCAAATCGGGAGATCCTACAAAAGGATCGCCGTCCCTGAACCGGATTATCCCGTCTCCTGCTTTGTCCACCCAGGCCACCAGGCCGGTCTGCTCCCAGTTCTTGAACCAGCTGGGGGCTTCAGTGTAGGGGGTATCGTTGATGGTATCGATCATATTATAGCGCGCAAATCCGGCCACTGTGGGTGCTGTAGTGTACAGAAGGGCGATGAACAGGAGAGCCCAGAAGGCGCTTATTCTGGCAGCTTTTACGCTTGGAACGGTGAAAAAGCGGATTATGACGTGGGGCAGCCCGGCTGTGCCCACCATGAGAGCCAGGGTAATGCTGACCACGGAAAGCATGCCCATGCCTCCCGGATGAAAGGCCTCGGTATAGCGGTGCAGACCGAGATCTTCGTGGATGCCGTCGATGGCCTGCAGGACATACTGCCCGGCGCGCTCTCCCTCGATAAGGGTGGAGCCGAATCCAAGCTGCGGGACAGGCATGCCTGTGAGTTTATAGGAAATGGCGGCAGCGGCCAGGATAAAGGCAACAATCAGGACACAGTACTGGGCCACCTGGGTCCAGGTAATGCCCTTCATTCCCCCCAGGGCGGCGTAGAAAAAGACCACGGCCATACCTATGACCACCCCGGTGCTGACTTCCACTTCCAGAAAGCGGCTGAAAACGATGCCTGCACCGCGCATCTGTCCTGCCACGTAGGTCAGGGATACGAATATGGCACAGATAAGGGCCACTATCCTGGCTGTGGAAGAATAGTACCTGTCCCCCACGAAGTCGGGTACGGTGAATTTGCCGAATTTGCGCAGATAAGGGGCCAGCAGCAGGGCCAGGAGCACGTACCCGCCGGTCCATCCCATGAGATAAACCGTTCCGGCGTAACCCATAAAGGATACCAGACCTGCCATGGAAATAAATGAAGCAGCGCTCATCCAGTCCGCTGCCGTGGCCATTCCATTGGCCAGGGGCGGCACCGAAGATCCGGCCACGTAGAATCCTTTGGTCTCTTTGACCCTGGAGCGCCAGGCAATAAAAATGTATAATCCGAATGATAAGATGACCATTATATAGGTCCAGGCCAGAATGGACATTATTTTTTCCTCCTGAAAACACACAAGGTTGGCCGCCTCTGTCCCGGGCGGTTATTGTTCATCAACATCATAATCACGGTCCAGCTTGTTCATGAGTACGCAGTAAACCAGGATCAGGATAACGAACACATAGATTGAACCTTGCTGAGCAAACCAGAATCCCAGAGGGAATCCGGCTATCCAGAAGTTGTTCAGTGGCTGTACCAGAAAAATACCCAGCCCGTAGGACACAAAGGCCCAGATGGCCAGCAGAATGCCGATGAGGGTCAGATTTTTCTTCCAGTACTCTTCAAAACTTTTGGACATAACCTCCTCCTTAAATAGATATTCGTGACCAATGCTTGCGGATTGTTTTTCCGTAACCATTCAGGGGGGCAGGTACCGGCCATTAGTCAGCACCGAGGACCCCCTGAATGGTTACTTTTTTCCGGGGTGGACTTTCTGTCTCCCGGAGCCTACCCGGAAAGCCTCAAGGGTATACATCCCATTTCGATATTTTTTATGTGATCCAAAAAAAATGCATGCATTTTGTGGTCAGCGGCAGAAAAATGCTGGTCAAAACAGCAAAAAGCTAAAATGGCGCATTTACAAAACAGTCCTGCTCATTTATCGATTACATACGCCGGTTACCCCCTCAAGTTCGCGCTTGATCCGTTGAAGACTACAGGAGAGAAGCCATGAATGAGCAGACCGTAAAGTTTTTGTCCTCAGTAGAACCTTTTGATATCCTTCCTGAAAATGAAATTTCCAGGGCAGCACAAAATCTTACCCATGCCGGATTCCCGGCGGACAGGACACTTTTTGTCCAGAACAAGTCTATTTTAAATCACATATACATTGTCTCTTCGGGAAAGATGGAAAAATTTATTCTGGAAGAAGAAGACAAAAAACTTCGCGAAATCCTGGGAGAGAAAAGTATTTACGGAGGTCTGTCCGTACTTTTCAACAAGAGCATCTCCATCCGCACCGTAAGGACCCTGGAGGAGTCAAA
>NZ_QYZY01000123.1:0-3408 GCF_003838035.1 Desulfonatronospira sp. MSAO_Bac3
AGTCCGGGTATATCGTCCACGTCTACGGCAACGTTTTCTCCTTCCAGGGCTGTTCCGCCGTTGCCCGGGGCTATGAACAGCCTCTCCACCCTGGGGCTCTGCCTTATCTTCCAGGCCAGGGCGTGCTCCCTTCCACCGGAACCAACTATCAAAACCCGCATATCTGCTCCTGTGAATTACAAGTTTGATCCTGAAACTATCTGCGCTTAAAAAGCCTTTCCAGTTCTTTGCCGCCCAAGTCCATGCATATGGGCCGGCCGTGGGGACAAAAATTCATCTCTTTGCACTGCATGAGCTTATGAGCCAGGCCCAGGGCCTCGTCCCGGGTCATGGAACTGCCGGACTTGATGGATGTCCTGCAGGCCATGGCAATCAAAATCCCGTCCATATCCCTGGCCTTATCCTCCAGCATGGAACGCAGCGCCTCAATTCCTTCCCCAGAGGTCAAAATATCCGGAAGGCCTTTTACCTGCAAAAGCCTTTCATCGTGTAGCTCCAGAACAAAACCCAGGGACCTGAGCATTGACCATATCTCCTCCAGAAGATTCTTTTCAGCCTGGTGCAGCTCTATCTGCATGGGCATGGCCAGCATTCTGCTCTGAACAGATCCCTGTCTGTTCTTGAGATATTCAAAGACCACCCTTTCATGTGCCCCGTGCTGGTCCACCACCAGCAACCTGCCAGAAGAATTGAGGAAAACCAGATAGTTGTTTTCCACCTGACCCAGATAAGAAAGCCCCATATCCGGGGCATGAACCGGGGGTGCAGGTTTTTTCGGGGGCCTGTCCCCATAATCCGGAGCGGTTTCATGGCGGAAGTCTTCCCGGAAAACAGGCATTTCCGGGCGGGTTTCCCCTGGGCCGGGACCATACCTGGGCGAGTCAGCTCTGCCGGCGACGTCAACCTCCTCTGCCGGCATTTCAGGTACTTGAAAATAATTTTTGTCCAGCACCTTGCCCACCGCCCTGGACACCAGGGAGAAAACATGCTTTTCATTGCGAAAGCGCACCTCCGACTTGGCCGGATGCACGTTTACATCCACCTCTTCCGGGGGGATCTCCAGGAAAATGACCGCCTGGGGGTACTCCCGGGAAAGAAGCCTGCCCTTGTAGGCCTGCTTCAGGGCCGAGATGAGGGTTTTATCCTTGACTGCGCGGTTGTTCACGTAAAAGAGCATGCGCTCTCCCCTGGCCTGGGCGTTTTCCGGGGATGAGGCCACCCCGTGCACCCGGAAATCCCCCTGATCCAGCTCCACATCCTTTAGATCCCGGCACAACTGCTCCGGCCACACCCTGGAAAGTCTTTCCTTGAGGTTTTCATTTGCAAAGAAACGATGCAGGCTGCGTCCCTCGGAGTACAGCTCCAGGTCAACCTCCAGGTTGGCCAGGGCCAGGCGGATAAAATTTTCCGAGCACTTTCTGGCCTCTGTATTTTTGGTTTTTAAAAACTTGAGCCTGGCCGGAATATTGGCCAGCAGGTTCTGCACTTTAACCTTAGTGCCTGGATCCATGGCCTCTGGACCCTTTTCCAGATGATCTCCGTAAAGGATCTCCAGAAAACTGCCTTCATCCCGGCCCTGGACGCAGGAAGAAAGCCTGAGCCTGGACACCGAGGCTATACTGGGCAGAGCTTCCCCCCTGAAGCCGAAACTCTGCACCGAGGCCAGGTCCTGCATGCTGAAAATCTTGCTGGTGGCATGCCTGGTAACCGCCAGAGCCATATCATCAGGCAGCATGCCCGCCCCGTCGTCAACCACCTCCACCAGGGCCTGCCCTCCCTGCTCCAGGTACACCTGGACACTTCCTGCTCCAGCATCCAGGCTGTTTTCCACAAGCTCCTTGACCACGCTGGAAGGCCTTTCCACCACTTCTCCGGCGGCTATCTGGTTCTGAAGACCCGGAGGAAGGACTCTTATACTGCTCACGCTCAGATCCCCCATTCTCCCAGGTTCAACAGTTTAATGTGAAAGGCGAAGCTGTGATCGTAATCAGTTTTTTTGTATTCAAACATAAATCCGTAACACTGGTGCCTGTACTCGGCCGAAAGCCTGTTTTCCAGGGCCCTGGAATCTTCCATGTCTCTTTTCATGGAGGCCTCAAAGCGCCATTTGCGAAAATAGTCCAGGTCCATGCCCACTTCCAGGATATTTATCCTCTCATCCACTGTTCTTTTGTATTCGTCTATCTCATTTAAAAAATCCAGGCTGAACCAGGTGCTGGCCACATCCGGCCAGGTCAGGGTCAGTGTATGTTCGTGCTCAGTGACCATATTTTCGTAGAAAGAATACCAGGTTTTGTTGCTGAGTGTAATGTACTGATTAGGGTTGAAGCTGATCTCGGCCAGAAGATCCGAAAACGGTCTGCGGCTGTATTCCCGGCTGTGGCTGCGCCTGGCCTCCCTGAAGTCATATGACTGCTCCAGTTCCAAGCGCAAAAAATCCCGGTAGTCCTGGCTTAAAACCGGTTCCCCCTCATCTGTCCCCTGGCGGACGCGCTCCAGTCTGCGGGTGAATATATTTCTAAGGCTGTATGTCAATTCCTCTCTGGCAGCGATGCGATCGGTGGAATCGAAGCTTGGATATTTATCCTGGTCCTTGTCAGGTATGTAGTCGAACTCCAGTTCAGGGAGCATGGAATGCTTCACTCCGGTCCAGGCTGACTCGCCCACACTTCCCCATTTTACTTCAGGGGCCGGTCCCATCTCAAATATGCGCTGCAGTTCAGTATCCGCCCGGATATTGAAATCATATATCCCCCTGGTTTGAAACCGGCTGTCAGTATCGCGCTCTACAGGTTCATCCTGGAAATTGTCCACGAAGTAGCTAGTCTGCCTCCAGCCTGCGCTGGGAATTATCCTTCCCCATCCGCTTCTAATGGGCATGCTAAGCCTGGGATGAACATCCAGCCTGGTGGCGGTGGTGCCGTACTCCCTCCAGAAATAGACGCCCTGGTTGGATGATTCCAGTTCAAAAGGCGAATCTCCGATGCTGGTGCGGTACAGATCCAGGTTGACTTCGGGCAGCCTCTGCACTGTGGGGTTTCTGCGTGCAGGCTTATTTCTGTTTCTGTATTCCAGGTTGTCGGTGTACACCAGCCTGGTGTTAAATCCCAGATTGTTCCAGCTGCGGCTGGCACTGAAAATATTGTTTCTTCTTAGCCGGTCCCGCCCCTGGATGTCCCGGCCGAATTCATCCTCGAACTCGTCCCGGCTGGCATAATATCCTGAGTGACCATCACTGAACTCCCGCAGATAATTCTGATCCGAAACATAGTCCACATCCAGGCGGTAGGTCCATTCCGTAGCCGGATCGTAATGATCGTATTTACCCCTTATCCAGTAGCGGTCCCGGTTGGGCCTGAACAGGCCGTCATCTTCGAACCTGCTTGGTTCATTGCCCTGGTCGTGGAC
>NZ_QYZY01000124.1:0-2185 GCF_003838035.1 Desulfonatronospira sp. MSAO_Bac3
TTAATCAAAACCGTAAAACACCGAACTTTATTTAAAGCATGTTATCGAGGTTATTCTGGCTTAAAAACCCGTGTATAGGTTTTGATTTACGCTTCCTTGGAGTGAGTTTTTACGTCCTGTTTGCGAAGTCCCCGGACCCTGGTGAATAATTACGTATTTTTTTGCCTTATGAAAGCCCAAGCCTGCTCCTGGTTGCCGGTGTCGGGACACCTGTGTCCAGGTCCCATCCTCTGAGGCTGTAGTATTGCGCAAGCAGGGCCTCGTATTTATCCCTGTCCAGACGTTCTCCCCTGGAAGGCCCGTTCTTCACAGGCTCCTGCATAAGCCGCTTCGGCGGATAATCATCTTTTCTGCCCAGTCCTTCCCTGCAGTTAAACATCCGCTCCAGGTTCCAGATCCTCTCCCCGGCCCGCCTTAGATCCTGGACATCTCCCGGCCATCCTGTGGCTGTGGACAGCAGCCTGTGAAAATGGGCGGGCAGGACGGGTTTTAATGCGATTCCCTCCAGCTTGCACAGCCCCAGGGAGTCCACTACGCAGTGCCAGTCCTCCTGCCAGGCCATGAGCCCGGCTTTGGTTTCATACTTAAGCCAGTATTTATCTCCGGGTTCAATGCCCAGCTCACTCTTGAGAATATGTGCATATACATCCGGTGCCACCTCTAAAAGACAGAGCCCTTTTAAGTGATCTCCGCCTCTGGGGGAAACGGCAAAGGCCATGGCCATGCCCTTTGTTCCGCGCACATCCACAGCCGGGTAATCCAGGCCTTTGCTGTGGACCACAAGATCCTGTCCTCCGAGTATGCGCGCAGCCCTCCAGGCCCCTTGGGCCAGGATATCACCCCCGTCCTGTCTGGCGGCTATTTTATGGATGGCCTGTATCATGGCCTGATGGTTGCCGAAGCCAAGACCGTCCAGACCCAGATCTCTGGCGGAAAAAACCCCTTTATCCTCACACTCCATGGCCCAGGCCAGGACATTGCCGGTGCTTATGGTGTCCAGGCCAAGCCTGTTGCAGAGCATGTTGGCATGCAGTACTGCTTCCAGGTCGGAATTGCCGCACTTGGAGCCGAATGCCGAGATGGATTCATATTCCGGGCCTTCGCCCTTAGTTCCGGCATAAGGTCCCTCTTGTACACTGCAGTAGCGGCTGCAGCTTACCGGGCAGTTGAAACAGCCTTTGTTTCTTTGGACGTAATTATCCTTGAGGTTTTCTCCGGAAAAGTTGGAGGAGGCTTCAAAGACGGACTCCTGAAAATTTCTTGTGGGTAAAAAGCCCATACCTTGGGCCAGGGGAGTAATGGCTCAGGTGCCGTAGGAGCTGGCCTGTTCATAAAGAGGATCTCCCAGGATACTTGCCTGCACTTCCTGTACAGCCTCTGTAAAGGCTGCGGGCTCAAAAATATCCACTCCCCTGTCCCCGCGCACAGCCACTGCCTTGAGATTCTTGGAACCCATGACAGCTCCGGGTCCGCAGCGTGCAGCGGCCCGGCCCAGATTGCATATCACCGCGGACATGAGCACCATGTTTTCTCCGGCCGGTCCGATACAGGCCACCTGGGCCGTTCTCTCGCCCAGCTCCTGTCTAATGCCTGCGTCTGCTTCCCAGGTATCCAGGCCCCACAGGTGCCGGGCATCCTTTATCCGCACCTGGTCGTTGTCTATCCACAGGTAGACGGGATGAGCCGCCTTGCCGGTAATTACCAGGTGATCAAATCCGGCCATTTTAAGCTCAGGCCCGAAATGCCCGCCGCAGTTGGAGTCGGCGAAAATTCCGGTAAGAGGCGACTTGAAGGTCAGGCTGAAACGCCCGGAGCAAGGTGCGGGCGTACCTCCCAGAGGGCCGACCCCGAATATGAACGGGGCTTGGTGAGACAAAGGGTCCATTCCGGGATAAGTCATGTCCATGAGCAGCCTGGCCCCGCTGCCGGACTGACCCAGATAGTCCCGGACCAGGTCCCTGGGCAGCTTTTGTGTTTTGACCTGCATGCTGTTCAGGTCCACGTAGAGAATCCTTCCGCACCACCCGTACCATTTATCCCGCATCCCGGACCTCCTCTTTTTCCACTTGCAAAGCTTCGAACAGACAGGCAGTAACGCATGCAGGCTCCAGCAGGGAGCCGGCCCCCGGGGCCTGCTTGCCGCAGAATTTTTCCTGGCATTCCATGTTCAAAAGCGGGTATTCAA
>NZ_QYZY01000125.1:0-3406 GCF_003838035.1 Desulfonatronospira sp. MSAO_Bac3
GTCTGTTTTCATGGCCTTAATGAGATCACCGGGGATAATTATCCTGAAATCTTCTTTCAAACTCTTCCCAGACTACCTCATAGTCCTCTTCCCTGTCACACTTATCAAAAGGCGGCAGGTACTCCATGGTTTTTTCGTATGGGCCGGTGGGCAGGGTGTTGTCTGTGAATGTACGGGTCAGGGGTTGGCCGGATTTGGATATGCGGATGATCCGGCCCTGATCGTCTTTGACTTCCTCGGTCTGGTCATTCCATTCAGGTCTGGAAAATCCCACTCCGGTCAGGCCTTTGGAGTTGGTGAATACAATGCGGCCGTTCTGGTCATACCATGTGTCAGCTTCGTATTGACGCATGACCGGGAACTGTACCCGGTAGATGGTCTTGAGTTCTTCCAAAGTCAGCCCCAGGGCCTGGGCAGTGAGCACGTCGATCTCCACCAGGGCCTGGCGTCTGGCATAGTCTGTGCGCAGGGCGCAGTCTCGATGCCATTTGGGGGTCAGGCTGCGGAAAAATGAATCGGGCAGCCGCGGATCTGATTTTGCCCAGGAATCGGTGGTAAAAGTGTCCTGCCAGCATGAGGACCAGAGGGATGAGTAGTGATTGTTGAGGCAGGTAAGTATCAAACCTCTAAGGAATAGATATTGATTTTCAAAATAGGGAAACATTTCTAAGGTGGAGGCATATACATCTGCCCTGCCTGTTGTCTTGAGATAAAAGTCATAAATCACAGAAAGACATGCACAGTTAAATGACATCAATTTATTATAATTTGAAAATGTTTTTGAAAGAGTGGTATTTATATGAGCACATTTTTTCGGGACAATACTGCAAATTAGTGATCTCTCCGCAGATGCTCCAAACATTCTTCTGAAAGCCAGCCGATAATAATCAGTCACCGGCCTCCCATCCCAAGGCACTTTTGGAGTGCGGCGGTGGTATTCTTCTTGGGAGCAATTGGGCACATAGTTGGTCCGGGGCAGATAATCGTCAGGAAGGTCGGTCAGATCCAGGATGTCATAGTCTGCGTTTTTGGTGCATTCCGCCCTGGGCGTCTTGTAAAAAGGATTGCCCACAAAGAAGTGTGGCCCTGATAAAACCCACTCCTCCGCCGTATCCGGGAACTGAGTGTCGCGGCGTATGGTCCCATCATTTTGTGAATTGGTCTCATGCCACATTTCTGTAGAAAAATATTCCCCCTGCATGTCTCCCAGCTTAATGGGCTGGGCCGCAAATTTTTCCAGCACCTGCACAAGTTCCTTAGAATGAATAGCAGGCAGACGGGCCTGCAATGCCGGAGTACCCTCAGGATCGTACAGCCTGGCAAACAACTGCAGTTCCTTTTCTGTGACGGGTATCAGGCGGGAAGCATGACCATGAACATTCCACTTGTTATGTTCATCTTTTATTCCTGGAATCTGGCCATGACCACTATGTTCAAAGCAATTATCAACGGTTTTGGGCACATATAGATTTGCAGTATGGATAAAGCTGACTGTATCGCCCCAGTACCTGTAGATATTGACGCTAAAGGAATTGTGATGGTCTATATCAGAGAATAATTTCAACTCATTCACAAACTGAAAATGATACCTCAATCTGGGATATATTTCCTCCCGCAACCTGCCACCCTTGGGATCATCATACACTCCTTCAGGATGCAAGAAACCAGATACGCCATTCTGCTTCCCATATCGCCAGGCCTGGGGCAGGAAGCACTTGTAAAGGTTGGATTGCATTCTGTGCAGGGCCGGGTAGTTCTGCCTGGCATTGAGAAACATCTGCGTGCCTTCTGATTCTTCGTAAGCCTGCAGGTAGGACGGGGTCAGATTAAGTTTTTCCAGGGTCTGTTCACGCAGCCTGGCCAGTTCCGGGGCGCTTTTTTTCCTGAGCACAAAAAGAGGCTCATGGTCGCCCATGACTTCGCCCTCTTCCCATTGCACCTTTATCCACGGCGGATTACCCAGAATAAGGTCAAACCCTCCCCTGTCCTCGATGATGTCGGCAAATTCCAGTTCCCAGTGCAGAAAGCGGTACTTCTCAGCCAAATCACGGGCCAGCTTCAGACGTTCCAGCTTGTCGCACAGGCCGTCCACATTCACCCGGCCCAGGTTTTCATCTGCGGCAGGCCTGGCCTGCTGTTCCGGTATTTCGATTCCCGGCATCCTGGGACGTCCGTGCTTATCCGTGACATTGGTAGCCTCATAGACCTCCCCCTGCAGAATCAGGGACATCTCTAAGAGAAAGGCCTCTCTCGAGGGCAACAGGTCTGTCTGCTCCAAGGGCCAGAACCACAGGGCGCACCAGTAGTCCATGGCCAGTTTGAGGCGCTTGAAAGGCGTGGAGTGCCTAAGTCCTTCAGCCCACTGTTCCTGGCGCAGGATGCGGTCCTTGTTCCTGACCGGGGTCTGGTCCTTTTCTTCCATTGCATGGCCAAAGAAGGACAAGGGATCCTTGGTGCTCTGGCGTAGCCTGCGCTGCCTGGCCACATGCTCCGCCCATAGCTCATCCACTGCCTGAGAGAGCTTTTGCAGCTGCTTTATATCCTCCTGGCTGAAAGGCTTAGTAAAATCTTTTTTCCATTCCTTTAAAGCCTGGAAGGAGTCAGGCACCAGCTTCTTTACGTTTTTGTCCGAATAGGCAGCCATATTCTTGTCCGGCAGCAGGAAATGGTACACTGTCCCCCGGGGACGCCGGGCTCCAGGCTGGATACGTTCAGGCACACTGTCTAACCACAGGGGATCGCTTTTGGACTTTTTTCTCAAAAGGGTTGGCTGGAATACATCCCTGCGGGCTCCCACCAAGGAATTGCCGCAGACCAGCTGGTTGCCGAACCAGGGTACATAACCCCCGGCGTGGATGGTGTTCAGCCACAGGGAAACCTCGGCCAGCTCCACTGCCACGGGATTGAGGTCCACTCCAAAGACATTGTTGTCCGCCAGGTAGGTCTTGACCTTCTGCTTTTCCCGGGCCAGCTCCTCTACGCTCAACCTGGTGTCCAGCTCGTTTTGTTTTCTGTCCAGATAGGCCTGGGCCAGCTGGTTTACGGCTTCGTTCAAAAAAGCAGCCGAGCCCATGGCCGGCTCGCATATGGTGAGTTCCAGGATATCGTCAGCCCTTTTGCCCTGCAAAAGCTCCTGCAGGGAATATTTCACCAGGCACTGGGTCAGGGATTCGGGGGTATAGTAGGATGCTGATTGCTGCCTGTCCCGCCCGGACATGCGGTAAATAAAAGTTCCCTTAGTATAATGGGTCAGGCTGCCGTCCTGATTGTAGACCAGTTCGTCCTGGGAGTATTCAGGCAGTTCATCCTCTTTGACAAAATAGGCTATGTCGAGAGGATTCCAGGCCTCACCGGATTTTTTCACCTCGTACAGGCCGCCTTCGTTCTGGACGAAAAAACCCCGGTA
>NZ_QYZY01000009.1:0-3421 GCF_003838035.1 Desulfonatronospira sp. MSAO_Bac3
CCCGGTGCGGCCATTTACCTGCACCATGGCAGCAAAGGCCCCAGCAGCAAAGAAAAGACATTTGTGGAGCTTGGTCAGGAAAAAAAACCTGTTCTCTTGATTGGAACCAGGTCTGCGCTGTTTATGCCGGTGCAGGATACAGGGCTTATAGTCCTGGACGAGGAGCACGACGAATCTTTCAAGCAGGACCAGACCCTTATTTATCAGGCCAAGGAGATTGCCTGGTACCTGGCATCCAGGGAAGAGGCCCTGCTGGTTCTTGGTTCGGCCACTCCGGATGTAAAGACTTTTCATGCGGCTCAAGCAGGACATGTGAGCCTGGTGGAGATGCACAGCCGCATCGGCAAAAGCACTCTGCCTCAGGTGGATTTTGTGGATCTTAAAAATGATCCCCCTGTTTTCGGAGCCATGGCCAAGACCTGCGCCGAGGCCCTGAAGGAGACAGTCAAGCGTGGAGAGCAGGCCGTGATCATGCACAACCGCAGGGGGTACTCCCCGGTGCTCATGTGCGAGTCGTGCTCTGAGACGGTGAAGTGCGCAAACTGCCAGGTGGGACTTACATACCATAAAAAAAGAAACCGCTTAGTCTGCCATTACTGCGGCATATCAGTTTCTTTTCCGCCTGTATGCAGGCATTGCCGGGGCTCGGAATTTATACCCGTGGGCCAGGGAACTGAGAAGGTGGAGGAGTTTCTGGCCAGACACCTTCCTGACACCCAGGTTCTGCGCTTAGACCGCGACAGCACCAGGAGTCCGGGCAAAGCTGAAAAGATACTGCAGGACTTTGCACAAGGACAGGCCCGGATTCTTGTGGGCACGCAGATGCTCAGCAAAGGTCACTCATTTCCGGAAGTTACCCTGGCCATAGTCCTGGACGGGGACCTGGGGCTGGGACTGCCGGATTATCGCTCCAGCGAGCGTATATTTCAGCTGCTGGTCCAGCTTTCGGGGCGATCAGGCCGCGGAGAAAAACCAGGCAGGGTGTTTATCCAGACACGCAACCCGGGACATTTCTGCTGGCAATATATCCGCGACTGCGATTACAAGGGCTTTTTTCAACAGGAGATAAGCCGCAGGCAGAAGTTCGGCTATCCGCCTTTTGTTCGGCTGGGATTGATTCGCTTTTCCTTTCCGGACACCTGGGAGGGCAAGGCAGACTTTCTGGCCGGCTTGCGCAAAAAGGCCAAGCAGGCGGCAGCAGTCAGCAAGGTGACCATGCTTGGGCCTGCTCCCGCGGTGCTCTCCAGGCTGAAAAACAGGGAGCGGCACCAGTTTCTGGTGAAATCCAGCGACTGGGCCGGCATCAAGCAGGCGTACCTGGAGCTTCGCCCCCTGTTTGAGCGTTACAGGCAGGTCCGGGCCAGCCTGGACCTGGATCCGGTGAATATGCTCTGATTGTAACCATTCAGGGGGACAGTCCCTTGGCCTTGTGCCAATAGTCATCACCGAGCTCCCCTGAATGGTTACCTCTGACTTGACTTGAAAGTTCCTCAGGACCAGTACATGGCTTTCCATTTATTAATCAGCCCGTTGGTGGAAGAGTCGTGGTCAGTGACTTCTGAGTCGTCTTCCAGTTCCGGTTCGATCTTTCTGGCCAGCTGTTTGCCCAGTTCCACTCCCCACTGGTCAAAGGAGTTGATATCCCAGAGTGCTCCCTGTACAAAAACCTTGTGTTCGTAGAGAGCAATGAGCGCTCCCAGAGTACGGGGCGTGAGTTCCGGCAGTATTATGGAATTGGAGGGTTTGTTGCCCGGGAACACTTTATGGGGCAGGATTTTTTCAATCTCATGGCTGGATTTGCCCTGGGACTCAAGCTCCTGCCTGACCTGGGCGCTGGTTTTGCCGAGCATCAAAGCCTCGGTCTGGGCCAGGTAATTGGCCATCAAGAGCCTGTGCTGAACAGGATCATGGCCGGGTTGCCGGGCGAATATAATAAAATCGCAGGGGATCATTCTGGTACCCTGGTGCAGCAGCTGGTAAAAGGCATGCTGGCCGTTGGTCCCTGGAGCGCCCCAGATCACCGGGCCTGTTTCATAGTCCACCTCCGCTCCCTGCAGGGTAATCCTTTTACCGTTGCTTTCCATCTCCCCCTGCTGCATATAAGCCGGGAACTCTTCCAGGTACTGGCTGTATGGCAGGAGGGCGTGGCTTTCCGTCTTGAAGAAATTGGTATACCAGATGCTTAAAAGGCCCAGGATAACCGGCAGGTTGTTTTCCAGCGGGGTGTTCAGGAAATGTTCGTCCATCTCGTGGGCGCCTTCCAGGAGCTGCTCAAAGCGCTCCATGCCGATGGACAGGGCTATGGGCAGCCCGATGGCGGACCACAGAGAGAAACGTCCTCCTACCCAGTCCCAGAAACCAAACATGTTTTGGGGGTCGATTCCAAACTCCTGCACTTTGGGGGTGTTTGTGGACACGGCTACAAAATGTCTGGCAATGTGTTCCTGGTTTTTTGCGCTTTCCAGGAGCCAGTCTTTGGCCCTGGCTGCGTTGAACATTGTTTCCTGGGTGGTGAAGGTCTTGGAGGCGACTATGAAGAGGGTGGTCCTGGGGTCCAGCCGGGCCAGGGTATTTTCCAGGTGGGACGGGTCCACGTTGGATACGAAATGCACCCTGAGGTCGGGTCCGCTGAAGCCGTCCAGGGCCTTGACGGCCATTCTGGGGCCAAGGTCGGAGCCGCCGATGCCTATGTTGACCACGTCCTTTACCGGTTCTCCGGTCCAGCCCCGCCAGTGCCCCTCCCGGACACCATGGACAAAGTCTTTCATCCTGTCCAGGACTTGATTTACCTGGGGCATGACGTCTTCCCCGTCCACGTAAGTGGGCCTGTTGGACCTGTTGCGAAGAGCCACATGGAGAACGCTTCTTTGTTCAGTGGTGTTGATCTTTTGGCCGGAAAACATGGCTGTGGTTTTATCTTCAAGGCCCATGTCCCTAGCCATGCCAAAGAGCAGGCTCATGGTTTCCCGGTCTATTCTGTTTTTGGAATAATCCAGAAATATCTGGCCGGCCTGCAGGGAGAAGCTTGAAAAGCGCTCGGGGTCAGCGGTAAACATGTCCCGCATATGGATGTCACTGATCCTGGAAAAATGTTCTTTGAGTTTTGTCCAGTAAGGGCTTAATGTAAGTCCAGACATTCGAGCCTCCTTGGTTTGTGGGTGCAGGCAAAATTTACAGGACATATGCCCCGGATGCCTGAATAAATAAAAATCATCGTAATTATTCACCAGGGTCCGGGGACTTCGCAAACAGGACGTAAAAACTCACTCCAAGGAAGCGTAAATCAAAACCTATACACGAGTTTTTAAGCCAGAATAACCTCGATAACATGCTTTAAATAAAGTTCGGTGTTTTACGGTTTTGATTAACGCTTCCTACGTCGTTCAGACAGTTTACGCCCAGTTTGCAAAGCCCCCGGACC
>NZ_QYZY01000126.1:0-15121 GCF_003838035.1 Desulfonatronospira sp. MSAO_Bac3
CTTAATCCCATCTTGAGCACTTTCCAGCTTTATAGTCAGATTTCACCCTGTCCAAAAATTCCTGGCCTCTGCCACCCTGCGTAAAATCGCTTTCAATCTCATGATCCCAGACTTTTGCTTCGTAATCAGCAAACCACCTGAAAAGACGGCTTTTTTCAGAGTCAGGCAGAGAGAGTATTTCATCTTGAATTTTCTCTACTGTAGTCATAGTCATGTCCTCCAATTTTCTTAAGAAAATGTTAAGTCCCCCGGGTAAAATATACAATAAAAAAAGTTTGAGTTGAGTATAGTTCCTGGTGAGCCTTTCAAGGCCAATCTACCTGACTTTGAGTACATGCTCTTTGATTGCATACAGGAAGATCTGAACGTTTACGACTTGGAGCCTCAATGAAAAGACCCGAGCAACATGGTGTGCTTCCTGCAACATATTGTCTTTCAAGGTCGTATGAAGCGACACACTGAACGGGAAATGATGCCTAACATGGTCATTGACTCAACACCGGGCAAGATATATCATACACCATAAATCACCATCCTGGTTCACCAAGGAGGCTAGTAATGAAATCCATTACCATTCACAATCTTGAAGACCCTCTGGATACTTTGATCCGGCAAAAGGCCAAAAGCGATGGGACCAGTCTGAACAAGACAGTTAAGAATCTCTTGGCCCAGGCCCTGCAAGTGCCCTCTCAGGGGGAGCAAGAGCGCAGAAAGGATTTTCTTGAGCTTTTCGGCGTCTGGTCTGAAAACGATGAGAATGAATTCCGCCTGCGAACCCGGGAGCTGGATAAAGTTCACCAGGAAGACTGGCAGTGAACAAGATTTTGCTGGATACCAACGCTTACACCGCCTTTTTAAGGGGCAGTTATCAGGTACTCGATGCCCTGGGACAGGCTGAAATAGTTTTTGTATCAATTATTGTCCTGGGAGAGCTCGAAGCGGGATTCAAAGGGGGCAGCAAAGAGGAAATCAACAGGGATTTACTTCGGCGTTTTCTGGCCAAGCCTTCGGTTCGGGTACTCAACGCAACTTTTCCAACAGCCATGATTTTCGGCCGGATTAAGTCCGAGCTAAAACATGCAGGCACCCCATTACCCATCAATGACGTCTGGATCGCGGCACATGCCATAGAGACCGAAGCCACACTGATAAGTTACGATAACCATTTCAAAAAAATTAGCAGCCTCATGTGCTGGCCAGTGATTTCTGGTAACCATTCAGGTAATCCTCGATGTTGATTGCCGGCACTCACGCCTCTGGCGTGACTGGAGACTGTCCCCGGGCCGGTACTTGCCCCCAGAGTGGTTCCCCTTAAGGCATGGATATTGACATGGTAATTGTGTTTGCAGAAATGGTAGCCAAAAACAAATTTTATGTTAAGATTTTATTGAAACCTATTACTATATGCTTACTTGCAAAAAATAAGGGTTAGAGCCTATACTGACCAGCAAGCCCTAACCCTTTGATTTTATTGTGGTGCCGGGGGAGGGATTCGAACCCTCATGGGCAAAGCCCGCGGGATTTTGAGTCCCGTGCGTCTACCAGTTTCACCACCCCGGCTTATATTAAAAACTAATCCATGAGGTTCTGCTCAGTCAAGCGATTTTTAAAGCCTGCAGGTCTCGACAAACCCCATGACCTGGACTATATCTTATAACAGCAGCAAAATCTTGCATTTTTTATGCACAGGCTCCATAATTACATCAGCTCATGACGGTCCTTCGCTCAATGGCTCATGAGCCCTGGCCTGTGCAGCAGCAAGTCAAACCACTCAACCGGAGTTTAAATGCTCAACGAAAAGTTTTTAAGCGACCTGGAAAAATATATCAAATCCGGGGAACTGGAAGAGGATTTCGAATGGTCCTCAGAAGAACGTCGCATGGAGATACTTGATTACCTGGAAAGGCTCATGGACCTGGCCGAGGCTGCCGATGAAACAGCAACCAGAATCATCTTCAAGAATACGGGGCTCGGACAGATGTTTGATTCCGGAAAAAACGATGAAAAAGGGTAAAGACCTTACTGATGAGGTGATGAAAATGCCCTTTTTATTCGACCTGCATGTCCATTCCCTGATCTCCCCCTGCAGCATGCTTCCCCTGGAGGATATCCTGGCCGAGGCCCGTTTACTCAATCTGGACGGAGTGTGCATTACCGATCACAACACTACCCAAGCCAGGCACCAGATCCGGGAGGGGGTTCAGGATGACGGGCTTTGCGTGATTGTAGGACAGGAGTACTCCAGCTTAGATGGCCATTTTTTGATTTTCGGCCCTCACGAAGAATTTGAACCCTACCTGCCTGCCCCGGAGATAACCCGGCGGGTAAACCGGGCCGGCGGGGTGATAATAGCCTCGCACCCCTACAGGGCAATGCAGAAGGTGGATGAAAAACTCGTTTCCAGGGGGATAATCAGCTATGCTGAAGGATTAAACGGCAGAAACTCCGAACTGGAAAACTCCCTGGCTCAAAACTGGCAGGAAAAGCACGGGATCAGCCTTACCGGGGGTAGTGACGCCCACTGCCTGGAAGAACTGGGCAGAGTAGGGACATTATTTACAGAGCCCGTCCGCAGCCGGGAAGACCTGGTAAAGGCGCTTAAAAACAGGAATTTCAGACCGGCACGCAATCCGAATTACAAACAGTTGGTGCACTGGCTGGAATCTTATGGCGGGGCCGTCTGAGCCTGCCAAGGGGCGCGGGGCTTTCACCCCATCAGGCCCAGGCAGGCTGAGGCTGATGCGCTGCCTTAGGTTCGTACTCGGGGACTGCTATTTCCTGGCCGCCGAAATCCACCTGGTGCAGATAGTCGTCCCTGTTTTCATCCAGAAATCTTAGAAAAGAATTGTTGAAGGAATGCCCGGAACAGTGGACCTCGAATGATCCCCACAGGGAAATACCCATCAGGCTCATGTCTCCCATGAAGTCCAGAATCTTGTGCCGCACAAGCTCATCGCTGTAGCGAAGGCCGTCTGGATTGACGATGCCGTACTCGTCAAGGACCACGGCATTGTTCAGGGTGCCGCCTAAAGCCAGTCCCTGGCTCTGGAGCTTTTCCACGTCCTTTAAAAACCCGAAAGTTCGGGCCTTGGCCAGAGATCTTACAAAATGCTGCGGGTTCTGCTCAAACTGGTAGGACTGACTGCCCACCATGGGATGAGAAAAATCAATGGTGTATTTTATTTTGAGCCCGTTGTAGGGCATGGCCTTGATCCAGCGCTGGCCGTTTTTGTAAACTATGGAGCGGCTAAGTCCCAGCACGCGCCTGGGCAGACGCTGCCTGCGAATGCCAGCTGTACGAAGGAGAAATACAAAGGAAGCTGCGCTGCCGTCCATTATGGGCAGTTCATCGCCTTCCACCTCGATGTACAGGTTGTCGATGCCCAGACCGGAAACCGCGGCCAGCAGATGCTCCACCGTGGATATGGAGACATCCCCGTTGCCTATGGTGGTGGCCAGCTCAGTTGATTTGACCGAGTGCGGACTGGGAACCAGCCTCTTGGAGCCATCCGGACCTTTATGCAGAAAAACAAGACCTGTATCTTCCTCGGCCGGACGCATGTGCAGGCTGACCCTCTCTCCGCTGTGCAGTCCGACTCCTGAGCATTTGACATCTTTTTTGATTGTTTGCTGCCTCATTCACACTTCCTCCTGAAAAGGCAGCTTTGCAAAAAATATGCCTATATCCGCCACCTGCAACGTACTGAAATAACAGCCTTTAAATTTCATGCTTGTTTTACTGTTGTGTTTTTTTTGCAAAATCCTGTTCCTTTTAAGCATCAGCTCTACCCCTACAGCGAAACTTATAAAATATATATCGTATCTCAATTTCGCTGTAGGGCTACTTGCAGACAACAGCCGCCCGGTCCAGCCCGGCAAGGTCCTGATAGATATGACAACTGCTCCAGCGGGAAAATATCCGCCTTACATGATCTGCCTGGGTGCTGCCCATTTCCAGAAAGACCCGCCCGGACCCCCGCAAAAGCCTGGCGGCCTCCTGTTCCAGCCTTTTGATATGTCCAAGGCCTCTTTCCCCGGACAGAAGAGCCTGCCCGGGCTCGAAATTGCGCACTTCCGCCTCCAGCCCGGCAAACTCCCGGACGCTTATGTACGGCGGATTGCAGACTATAAAGTCAAGGCTTTGGGGCTTGATACCCGCACCCATATCCCCCCGGAAAAAAAGGATCCTGTCTGATACCCGGTGCCTGCGGGCATTACTTCGGGCAACTGCTAAAGCTTGCTTGCTGATATCACAGGCCAGACACAGGAACAAGGAAAAATCAAGGGCGATGCATATGCCCAGAATCCCGCTTCCGGTCCCCAGATCTGCGAAAATTTTCTTCTGCTGCCGTGAGTAACTATTGCCCACAAGCTCCACCAACAGTTCAGTTTCCGGCCTTGGAATCAACACCTGCGGGCTCACCTGAAAGTCAAGACTGTAAAACTCCTTGCGCCCCAGGATATAAGCCACAGGCTCGCCCCTGCTTCTGCGGGCGATCAGTTCTTCATAATGTCTGCGGATTTCATCAGATGTCTGATCCTGAAAAACCAGGACCAGCTTTTCAGTGGAAAGATCCAGGGCGTGGGCCAGCAGTACTCTGGCCGACAGGCCGGGGGAATCCACGCCCGCCCGGCGCAGTTCATCCGTGCCCCGGGCCAGCATTGAGGCGATGGTGTTCACAAAAGACAGTATCCGTTCAGGAGGTGTTTTACGCCGCCTGGGCTTCCTGCAGGGCCTGGGCCTGGAAATTCTGGACAAGTGGATCGATAATGCCGTCCAGGTGCCCCTGCATGACTGATTCTAGGTTGTAGAGGGTAAGGTTGATACGGTGATCCGTCACCCTGCTCTGGGGAAAATTGTAGGTGCGTATTCTCTCGGAGCGGTCCCCTGAGCCCACCTGGGCCCTGCGGTTGTCATCGTATTCCCTTTTCTGCTCTTCCTCCATGATCTGCAGAAGCCTGGACCTGAGCACCTTCAGGGCCTTGGCCCTGTTCTTGTGCTGGGACTTTTCATCCTGGCAGGAAACCACCAGTCCTGTAGGGATATGGGTAATTCGCACAGCTGAATCAGTGGTGTTCACACTCTGCCCTCCCGGCCCTGAAGCCCGGAAGACATCCACACGCAGGTCGTTGGGTTCGATGTTTACGTCCACCTCCTCGGCCTCGGGCAGAATGGCCACTGTCACTGCCGAAGTATGCACCCGGCCCTGGGACTCCGTCTCGGGAACCCGCTGCACCCTGTGCACGCCGGATTCATACTTTAGCCTGCTGTAGACCTTTTTGCCGGAAATGGAGGCGATGACTTCCTTTATTCCACCGGTGCCTGTCTCCTGCATATTGAGTACTTCCACCTTCCAGCTGCGCTCCTCGGCATACCTGAAATACATGCGGAAAAGATCGGCTGCGAAAAGAGCGGCTTCCTCTCCGCCTGTACCGGCCCGGATCTCCAGGATAATATTCTTGTCGTCAAGGGGGTCGCTGGGCACAAGCTGTATTTTCAGATCTTCCTCAAGCCTGTCCTTCTCCTCCTGGAGGGTTTCAAGCTCGGCCTGAGCCAGTTCACGGATTTCCGGGTCCCTGTCCCGGGCAAGCTCCCTGTTCTCCTCCATTTCGGACACAATCCGCCTGTACTCGCGGTAGGTGCTCACAATGGGCCCCAGCTCCGAGTGCGACTTGGACAGCTTCCTGTATTTTTCCTGGTTGGAAAATACCTCCGGATCGCTAAGATCCGTTTCTATCTGCATGTATTGCTGTTCCAGCTCATCCAGCTTGGCAAACATATTCAAATCCGTACGGGCAGATTAATATACCCGTTGAAATAACCCCATACTGTACGCGAACCACGCGAAGCGCGTGTCAGGACGCGCGACATCAGTCATGAAACACCCTTCTTCTCCATACCCCATGCTCTATGCCCCATGCCATTCCCCCATCTTCCCAAAAATCCCTCAATTCCTGAATTCCCCAATTCCCCAATTCCTCAATCCCTCAATTCCCCAATCAAACCCTATTTAGCCGTCTGACCATACTTTCTCTTGAAGCGGTCGATGCGTCCGGCAGAGTCGACAAATCTCTGCTGCCCGGTGAAGAACGGGTGGCACTGTGAACACACCTCAACTGTTATCTCCTGCCCGGCAGTGGACTTAGACTGGAATTCGTTGCCACAGGCGCATTGAATCTTGGTTTCGTGCAAAGTGGGATGCAAATCTTTTTTCATGGCTAACCTCCGAAAAATTTGAAAGACCAGAATATATAGAACATCTGCTTATTATTGGCAAGGTTATTTTCCGGCATTTTTCCCGGAGCCGGGGCAAGTTAGTGCTTGCCAGGAAAAAAAAATTATCCTATAAGGAACAGTTTAGTAAAACACACGCCGGGGCGAAACCCTCTGGGTGCTCTTCGCTGTTGAAGAGACGGTTCCCGGGCGGAGGAAAAACCCTAAGGGAGGAATCTTAATGAGTTATGTTACCATGAAGCAGATGCTGGAGACCGGAGTGCATTTCGGTCACCAGACCAAGCGCTGGAACCCCAAAATGAAGCCTTATATCTTCGGTTCCAGAAAAGGCATTCACATCATCGACCTGCAGCAGACCGTAAAGCTTTACCAGTATGCCCACGACTTTATCTCCGACACTGTGGCCGGCGGCAAGAAGGTGCTCTTTGTGGGGACCAAAAGACAGGCCAGGGAAGTCATCAAGACCGAGGCCCAGCGCGCGGACATGTTTTATGTCACCAACCGCTGGCTGGGCGGCACACTGACCAACTTCCAGACCATTCGCAAGAGCATCGAACGTCTCAAAACCCTGGAAAGGATGTTTGAGGACGGCAGCGTACACCGTTTTGTCAAAAAAGAAGTGGCCATGATGCAAAGGGAAGTAAACAAGCTCAATGCCGACCTGGGCGGAATCAAAGATATGGATTCCCTGCCGGGTGCGGCATTTATCATCGACCCCAAAAAGGAAGAGATCGCCATAAAGGAATGCCGCAAGCTGAACATACCCATTGCGGCGGTGGTGGATACCAACTGCGATCCCGATCTAATCGACTTCGTCATTCCCGGAAACGACGACGCCATCCGCGCCATCAAGCTCTTTGCCGGCAGCATGGCCGATGCCTGCCTGGAAGGAATGGCCAAGAGGGGCGACAGGGAGCAGCAGGAAGATAAAGCCGCTGAAGCCCAGGAGGCGGAGGCCAAAGAGATGCAAACCGAACCAGAACCTGCCATGCAGGAAGAGCAACAGGAGGAGTAAAAAAATGGTTGACGCCCAGAAAGTAAAGGCCCTGCGGGAAAAAACCGGGGCAGGAATGATGGACTGCAAAAAAGCTTTGCAGGACAGTGGGGGAGACGAAGAAAAAGCCATAACCTGGCTTCGGGAAAAAGGTCTGTCCAAGGCTCAGAAAAGAGCCGGACGGGCCACTTCCGAGGGCTGGATAGGCTCTTATATTCACAGCAACGGCAAGATAGGCGTACTCGTGGAGCTCAAATGCGAAACCGACTTTGTAGCCAAAAGCGACCAGTTTCAGCAACTGGCCAGGGACCTGGCCATGCAGATCGCCGCCACCAGCCCTGTATGCGTAAACCCTGAGGATCTGCCTCAGGAGCTTGTTGACAAGGAGCGGGACTTCTACAAGAGTCAGGCGGAGAAAGAAGGCAAGCCCGAACATATTGCCGAAAAGATCGTTCAGGGACGGCTGGACAAGTATTACAAGGAAGTGTGTCTGCTCAAGCAGGCTTACATCAAGGACGACTCCAAGACAATTGAAGACCTCATCAACGATACCGTTGTTGTTCTGGGCGAAAGCATCCAGATCGGACGCTTCACCCGCCTGGGTCTTGGCGAAGACGTCCAGGATTAGAAAACAGTTCATAACTGGGTCTTCTCAGCAGATGCTGCACCCTAAACCCGGAAAAATAAAATGCCCAAGCTCAAATACCGCCGCGTACTTTTAAAGTTGAGCGGAGAAGCCCTGGCCGGGAATGAACAGTACGGTATTGATCCCGGCACTGTTTCTTCAATCTGCAGGGAGATCATCTCCGCCAGAGAACTTGGGGCCGAGATCGCCCTGGTCATTGGCGGCGGAAATATATTCCGCGGAGTGTCCGCCTCATCCAAAGGGATGGACCGGGCCTCCGCGGACTACATGGGCATGCTGGCCACGGTCATGAACGCCCTGGCGGTACAGGATGTCCTGGAAAAGATGAATGCGGATACCAGGGTCATGAGCGCCATCTCCATGCACGAAGTGGCCGAACCCTATATACGGCGCAGAGCCCTCAGGCATCTTGAAAAAAAACGAATAGTTATCTGCGCGGCAGGCACCGGCAATCCGTTCTTTACCACAGACACCGCAGCCGCTCTCAGGGCCATGGAACTCAAGTCTGACATTATCTTGAAGGCCACCAAGGTGGACGGAGTGTTTGACAGGGACCCGGTTACCAATCCCGATGCTGTAAAGTATGATTCTTTGACCTATATTGATGTTTTGAGCCGACGTCTCCAGGTAATGGATGCGGCCGCTGTCTCATTGTGCATGGACAATTGTATGCCTGTGGCGGTTTTCAACCTTTTCCATCGGGACAACATAATCCGGGTGCTCCAGGGAGAGCAGATCGGCACAATAGTGCAAGGAGGATGACTTATGGATCAAGTACTTGATGATTGCAGAGAAAAAATGGACAAGGCCATCGCCAGCCTGGATAAGGACCTGGGCAAGCTCAGGACCGGCAGGGCCTCGGTTGGACTTGTGGACGGGATCACCGTGGAATATTACGGGACCATGACCCCCTTGAACCAGCTTGCCTCCATATCCATACCGGACAGCCGCACAATCGCCATACAGCCCTGGGACAGAAACGTTTTCTCAGGCATTGAAAAAGCCATCATGAAGTCTGATCTGGGGTTAAATCCTGTCAGCGACGGCAAGATCATCCGCATCAACATCCCCCCTCTCACCGAGGAAAGGCGCAAAGACCTGGTCAAGATGGCCAAGAAATACTCCGAAGACGCCAAGGTGGCCTTGAGAAACGTCCGCAGGGAAGCCAACGACACCCTGAAAAAGATGAAAAACGACAAGGATCTTACCGAGGACGAGATGCACAAGGGCCATGAAGAGGTCCAGAAAATCACCGACAGCTACGTGAGCAAGGTGGACCGGATTCTGGCCGACAAAGAAAAAGAGATCATGGAGTTTTAAACTGCAGGAAACGCTCCCCCGGCACATAGCCATTATAATGGACGGCAACGGCAGATGGGCCGGCAGACATGGACTGCCCAGGGTGGAGGGACACAAACAGGGTACACGTAGCGCCAGAGCCATTGTGGAAGAGTCCCGGCGTCTGGGCATCCAGCATCTGACCCTGTACGCCTTTTCCAGAGAGAACTGGTCCCGTCCCCGGGATGAAGTGGATTTTCTTTTCAACCTTCTGGGGGAATTCTTAAACGGCGAACTTCCCACCCTCATGCGCCAGGATATCCGTCTGAACATCCTTGGAGAAACAGGCGAACTCCCTCTGGCCACCAGAAAAATACTGCAGATGGCCTGCAACCGCACCCGGTCCAACCAGAGCATGCAGCTGAACCTGGCCCTGAACTACTCCGGACGCCTGGAGATACAAAGGGCCTGCCGGCTGATGCAGGAAAAGGGGCTGGATGCGTGCCAGATGGACCCTCGGGAATTCGGGCAGTATCTATACACCGCAGGTCAGCCGGATCCTGATCTGGTTATCCGCACCAGCGGTGAATACAGGATAAGTAATTTTCTACTGTACCAGTCAGCCTATTCAGAATTCTACTTCACTGAAACCCTCTGGCCGGATTTTGACTCCGGGGAACTGCACAAGGCCCTGGAAGACTACCGCCGGAGAAACCGCCGCTTTGGCGGCGTGGAGCCGGTATGAATTTAAGCCCTCACCTGAAAAGAGTTGCAACAGCCATCCTGCTCATTCTGGTCCTGGGCGGGGCAGTCTACATGGGACATGCCGGGATAGCCATCCTGGTGGTCCTTGTATCCCTGCTTGGACTTTGGGAATTCTACTCCCTGTTCTGGTCCGGCAGAGAGAGAATCGTGCTCAAGACCCTGGGATGTCTGGCAGGAGGCCTTTTTCTCCTGGACTATTCCCTGGAAATAACCGGGCATCCGCTGCTTTTTCTGGTTCTCATCTTCTGGGTGGCCTGGCTGGGTTTCCTGGTGGAATACAGCAGGCAGAAAGACCAGGCCAGGCTAAACGACTATATGCTGCTCATTTCCGGCATAGCTTACGTACCCCTGGTCCTGAGCCTGTTTTTCACCCTCAAGGCCCCGGAAATAATCCTGGTCCTGGCGGCTACTGCAGCCTCGGATGCCGGAGCGTTCTACTCAGGATACCTGTGGGGCAACAAAAAGATCTGGCCGGAGGTGAGCCCCAAGAAGACCTGGATGGGAAGCCTGGGCGGGCTGATACTGTGTACGGCCGTGACTCTGGGCCTGGGGGTCTTTCTGGGAAGCGCACTGTGGTGGCACTTTATCATCCTGGGTATACTTTTAAATATAAGCGCCCAGCTGGGCGACTTTTTTCAGTCTTCACTCAAGAGATGGTGCGATGTAAAGGACACGGGTCACATCCTGCCCGGACACGGAGGTGTCCTGGACCGCATAGACAGCCTCCTGTTGCTTCTACCCGTTTATGTGGTATACTCAGTATTCGTGGGCATGTTTTAACACCACAACAGTTCAGACATCCGGGATAAACCTTGCAATACATATCAGACCTTGACCTGCAGTCACGGCCGGATCAACCGCGACACCTGGCCATTATGGGCTCCACCGGCTCCATAGGCACCAGTGCACTCAAGGTTATCCGGCAGCACCCGGAAAAATTTCGCATAATCGCCCTGGCCGGGGCCAGAAACATAGAACTTCTGGCAGAGCAGGCCAACGAGTTCAGGCCGCAGTACCTGGGCGTACTTGAAAAGGACCTGGCCTCGGGGCTCAAAAAAAAGCTTGCTTCCGGCTACAGCCCGGAGATACTTGCAGGCACTGAAGGCTACACCCGCCTGGCCTCTTTGCAGAATGTGCAAATGGTTCTTTCAGCCATGGTTGGGGCTGCCGGTCTTATGCCCACCTTAGAGGCCGTGGACAAGGGCAAGACTGTTCTTCTGGCCAACAAGGAATCCCTGGTCCTGGCCGGGCATCTCATCCGCGCCGGGTGCGAAAGGACCAGGGCGGTCATCCTGCCGGTGGACTCGGAGCACAATGCCCTTTTCCAGGCCCTGCAGGGGCACGGAGCAGGCGAGCTGGACTCGGTGATCATCACTGCCTCCGGCGGACCATTCTGGGGGCGCAAGGCCTCCAGCCTGGAGGATATGAAGCCGGAGCAGGCCCTGGCTCACCCCAACTGGTCCATGGGGGCCAAGATAAGCATTGATTCAGCCACTATGATGAACAAGGGCTTGGAGCTCATAGAGGCCCACCACCTTTTCGGCATGCCCATGGACAAAGTCCGGGTGCTGGTGCATCCCCAAAGCATTGTCCACGCCCTGGTTCAGTTCTGCGACGGATCAATCCTGGCCCACATGGGAGTACCGGACATGCAGATGCCCATCGCCCACTGCCTGGGCTATCCCCGGCGGCTGGACCCCGGGCTCGAGCCCCTGGACCTGGCCGCATGCACCGAGCTTGGCTTTTACAGGCCGGACCCCGGGGCCTTTCCCTGCCTGGAACTGGCAGTGGAAGCCATGAAAAGCGGACCAAGCTACCCGGTGGTTCTCAACGCCGCCAACGAGATCTGCGTGGAAAGTTTTCTGACCGGCAGGATAGGTTTCATGGACATACCCAGGATAAATTCCAGGGCCCTGGAGGAACATTGCCCGACAGCAGTTGACAGTCCCCGGGAAATTCTTAATCTGGATCATCAAACCAGACAAAGGGTAAGTGAACTTGTCCTGCAGCCTGCTGGCTGAAAACCAATTTAACCAAGACATACTCAAAACAGAACAATCATGTTTACAAGTGCTATAGCCATAATCCTGGTCCTGGGACTGCTCATCTTTTTTCATGAACTGGGTCATTTCCTGGTGGCCAGGCTTCTGGGGGTGGGAGTATCCACCTTCTCCCTGGGGTTCGGCCCCAAGCTCTTCGGCTTTGTCATGGGCAAGACCGAATACCGTCTTTCCGCCGTGCCGCTGGGCGGGTATGTACATCTTGTGGGGGAAAGTGAAGACTCGGAACTGCCCGGGGGTTTTACTTCCCAGGAAAGTTTCGCCAAAAGACCTCCCTGGCAAAGGATCCTGGTAGTTGCTGCCGGACCTGTTTTCAACTTTGTCCTGGCCTGGTTCATCTACTGGGGGCTCTTTTTTGCCCATGGACAGATGCAGATGTTGCCCCAGATAGGCGATCTGGCCGACGACGGCCCGGCCATGGAGGCGGGACTGCAGTCTGGAGACCTGGTACTGAGCATCAACAGCCATGAAGTGCAGTACTGGGAGGACCTGGTCCAGCACATCCAGCGAAACGAGGGTGAACCCCTGGACCTGGAAGTCCAGCGCAATTCCAGCATAAAGGAATTCACCCTGGTCCCCAGAATGGCGGTCCAGGAAAACATATTCGGCGAGGAGATAAAGACCCCGCAGATCGGCATCGTGGCCTCGGGCGAGACGGAAACCATATCCCTTGGTTTTATAAGTGCAGGCAAGGAAGGCCTGTCCCAGACCTGGATGCTCATCAAGCTCACGGTGGAGGGTATCAAAAAGCTCATTGAGCGTATTATCCCCCTGGACACCATCGGCGGCCCCATCCTTATAGGTCAGCTGGTAAGCGAACAGAAACAGGAGGGCATGGTCAATCTGCTGGCCCTTACCGCCCTCATCAGTATCAACCTTGGGCTGATAAACCTCCTGCCTGTACCGGTGCTGGACGGCGGGCACATCCTTTTCTACACCATAGAAATGATCACCCGCAGACCGCTGAACGAGCGCATGCGCCAGGTAGCCACCAGGATCGGAATACTTTTCATACTTTCCCTCATGGCCTTTGCCATAATAAACGATATCCTGCGGCTGGTGGGTTGATACACTAAGGCAACTGATCCGGTTTACACATGTACCTGATAATCAATTGCGCTGAAGGCGATCTGCAGATTATCCTGGGAAACAGTGAAAGGCTCTGGTTCTCCAGCAGCCTGTACGTACCCGGACGGGCCATGAAGTACATGGCCCCGGGCATAGAATGGGCCCTTGGGTCCCTGGAAATGCAAACCCATGAATTACAGGGCATTGCCTGCGTATCCGGACCCGGGTCTTTTACCGGGGTGCGCATGAGCCTGGCTCACGCCCTTGGACTGGCCTGCGCCCACAACATCCCTCTGGCAGGGCTGAGCTTCATGCAGGCCCTGGCTATGGGGCCCGGACCTCTTATTCAGGGCACCCTTCTGGTCCTGGTACACTCCCGGCGTGAACAGGTATACGCCCAGGCTTTTTCCTGCCCCGGCCTTGCTGTCTCCTCTCCTGCAAAGAACCTGCACCTCTCGGAACTAAAAGACCTTTTATCCGCATACCCCGATCCAGTCTATCTGACAGGCAGCGGAGTACGCCGGAATATGGACTTTTTTCAACACTACAGGTCCGCTGTCCTGCCCCGGCACTGGGACGTGCCCGCACCCCACAACCTTTTGCGCATGTCCCTGGAGGCTTCATGGGATACGGCCCTGCCCGCTCCGGAATACCTGCGGGCTTCCGAGGCCGAGGAAAACCTGGCCCGCATCGCCGCAGGCCGCGGCCTGGACCTGGACCAGGCCAGAGAATACCTGCAGCGGGAATAAACTGGAAAATAAAACTGCTTGCTTGCCACTTCATAAAAAACAGCACCGGGGATAAAAATTGTGCCGTATAGATGTTTCAGGATAGACAGACGTCCAATTCTGGAGAGATTGACCAGTGGCGAAGAATTGCTGACCACCTTCATAAGCGACCCAGCTTTTTAAGATTTTGCATATCTTCATCAAAATCTTTCAACATCATAGTGGATGTTAATTCCGCGATGGCCCAGAAGCTGCTGAAATGACCAGACGTTTAACCCCGTGAGTTCCCTGGCCTTGCCAAAAGAGATTTTGTTTTGCTGGTATAGAAGAATGGCAAGCTCTCTTTTCAGTTCCTCTGGAGTGGTGCGGGCTGAATGCAGTACTTCCCTGGGGATTTCAATGCATACGTTTTCCATGTTTTCCTCCAATCATAAATGAAATCAGCAGCAGAATATACCCTGTAAACTGACAAGTCCACAAGAAAACCTGAAACACGTAAGTATGCTTTCACTATTATAATGTCCTACCTTCGCTGCAGCCTTGCCCCGAAGAAGAACTCCCCCAGGTCTTCGTCAGCTCCAGTGCCGTAAGTCTGCAGGCACTCAAAGTCTTTGTGTTTCTTTAGAAAATCTGTCACCTGCTCCTGGTTTTCCTGTCTGCTCAGGGTACAGGTGACATAGATGAGCTGGCCTTTACTGGGCAGGACATTGGCGGCGGCAGCAAGCAGTTCCTTCTGGACGCGGCAAAAGTCCAGCACATCCCGGGGGCTTCGCTTCCACTTGGTGTCCGGTCTTCTGGAGAGCACCCCCAGGCCGGTACATGGAGCATCCACAAGTACTGTGCCGGGACTTTTCTTCAAAGGCGGGCTTTGCCCCAGGGCTGCAAACACCTGCACTTGCACCTGCTCCAGGAGTTCCTTTTTCAGCCCGGCCAGTCTGGGCAAATAATTATCACTGGCCCAGACCTGCAGGCCCTGGCTGCTCATGAGCATGGTCTTGCCGCCCCGGCCGGCGCACATATCCCACACAGGAGACTTCCAGTCGCCCAGGCCCAGTTCCCAGAGGGTCTTTTGCCCGGCAAAGCTCTGCCTGAAGGCCTTTTTCTTGTTTTCAAGTTCATCCAGGCCGGGATAATAATTATCCCTTAAAAGTATAGAAGGACCAATTCGCTGGAGCACATAATGCTCATCCAGGCGGCCTGCATCTTCTCCCGGGGCGAGCCTTACGCCTGCAGCCGGTTTCTGCAGGCTCTGCTTCAGGTATTCACAGGCCATATCAGTCCCGTAGTCCTTTTGCCAGAGCTTTACTATCCACTCCGGGCAGGAATAAAACCTGGACAAAAAAAGCA
>NZ_QYZY01000010.1:0-3089 GCF_003838035.1 Desulfonatronospira sp. MSAO_Bac3
AATTGCTCGCAGAGCAAGCCCGAAGGGCATTAAACTGGGAGCCAGGACAAAATGATTTTTTTCTTTATCCATCTCTTAATCCTGTTAATCCTGTCAAATAGCTCTTTTCTTTATTGGGTTGTGGGCCAGGCCCGCGTTAGAAGTTTTTGCTTGTGTTTTCTAATCCTTTAAGATACGAGATTTGACGTTCTTTAAATGCATGCTCCGCAATCAGGGAGCTGTGTGTCGCTGGGGGAGGCCTGTGCCTGAGATTTCGGAATTTCCCGAAAGACCCCTCGCACCTGATCCGGATAATACCGGCGTAGGGAAGCGGCTTTGGCATAACTTGACATGCACGTAAGGGCAAAGGACAAGTTTATCAGGGCTGTTTCTTCTGGAAACAGCCCTTTTTTTTGCTCAACAGAATGTATCTGTTAAGTCCCGGCCAGGAACAGTACTGCACTGCCGTAATGCAGGGCCTGGACAGATACAGCACAACTTAACAGGAGGCTTTAAAATGGCACTGGATGAGATCATTATTTCGCGGGCGATTATCGAAACCTATACCAAAAAACTGATGGATTCCCTGGAACTTGACGTGGCCATATGCGGGGCAGGTCCTTCCGGGATGGTGGCCGCCTACTACCTGGCCAGCGCCGGGAAAAAGACGGCCGTGTTCGAGCGCAACCTGGCCCCAGGCGGCGGCATGTGGGGCGGGGGCATGATGTTCAACGAGGTGGTGGTTCAGGAAGAGGCCAGGGAGATCCTGGATGAGCTGGGCATCAAGTCAGTGGAGTACACTCCGGGTTATTACACTGCTGACTCGGTGGAAGCCGTGTGTACCCTGGGCTCCAAGGCAGCCAAGGCCGGGGCCAGGTTCTTCAACCTGGTATGCATAGAAGACGTCATGATCCGGGAAAACCGCATCACCGGGCTGGTCATCAACTGGTCCGCAGTGGAGAGCGCCGGGCTGCATGTGGATCCTCTGACCGTGCGTGCAGATTACGTGGTGGAGGCTACAGGGCACCCGGTGGAGATAATGCAGGTCATTGAGAGCAAGATGGACACCCGGCTCAATACTCCTTCAGGCAGGTTGGAAGGAGAGAAGTCCATGTGGGCGGAAAAGGCAGAGGAGCATACAATAGAAAACACCACAGAGGCCTTTCCCGGGGTCTATGTATGCGGTATGTCCGCCAATGCCACTTTCGGCTCCTTCAGGATGGGGCCAGTATTTGGAGGCATGCTCAGATCCGGCAAAAAAGTGGCCCAGGAGATTATTGGGAGATCATAAAAAATTTAAACGGAGTTGAAACAGCCGACAGCCGGGTTCATTTATTTGAGCCCGGCTTTTTTATTTGCAAGAGGGCACAACTATTCAAAAACTTGACTAAAATGTTTGCCGACTTAAAGAATCTAGTCAGGAACTTACAGAGTTGCGGTTCTAATTCTGGTTTGGAAGGGAGAAAGCGATCATGGAATACAAGGACTATTACAAGATCCTGGGGGTGGATAAGAATGCTTCCCAGGAAGAGATCACCAAGGCCTATAAGAAGCTGGCCAGAAAATATCATCCCGATTTGAACCCGGATGATTCTACGGCTGAAGACAGGTTTAAAGACGTTAACGAAGCTTACGAAGTGCTCAAGGACCCGGAAAAGAGAAAGCATTATGATGCACTGGGTGCCGACTGGCAGCACGGACAGAATTTTCAGCCGCCGCCGGGTTATGAGAATGTACACTTTGAATTCCGCGGTGATCCCGGTGCAGGTCAGGGATTCGACATGGGCGGATTCAGTGATTTCTTTGAGTCTATTTTCAGGGGCTTCGGCGGTGCAGGCCAGGATTTCCGGGGCAGCGGCACCAGGGGATTCAGGGGTGATCCTTTTTCCGGAGGGGGATTTTCCTCCAAGGGACAGGACGCTGAGGCCACCCTGGAGCTGACCCTGGAAGAGGCCTACAAAGGCGGCAAAAAGAGTATTACCCTGCAGGAGCAGGTAATGGGTGCCGATGGCATGCCCCATGTGCAGAATAAGACCCTGAGCGTCAATGTTCCCAAGGGCATCAAGGACGGCAGCAAGATCCGCCTTTCAGGACAGGGTTCGCCCGGGCGCGGGCAGGGGGCTGCCGGGGATCTGTATCTGAAAGTCAGAATAGCCCCGCATCCTTATTTCAAGGTGGACGGCAACAATATAATCTATGATCTGCCCCTGGCACCCTGGGAAGCCGTCCTGGGCGCAAAAGTCCGGGTTCCCACGCTGGATGGGGATGTGGAGATGAATATCCCGGCCGGCATCAGCAGCGGCCAGAAGATGCGCCTCAAGGGACGCGGCATGGGCCGTGGGGCTGCCAAGGGCGACCAGATGGTCAGGATCATGATAAAAGTCCCCAAAAACATTACTGAAGAAGAAAAAGACCTGTGGCAACAACTCTCGGAAAAATCCGGGTTTAACCCCAGGAATTAGAACAGGGTTTTTACGGAGGAAACATGTCCAATTATATACAAACCCGAAGACAGGGAAATTTGATCAGGGCCAATCTGATACACTGGTCCCAGTTTGTGCAGCGTACCGGGGTCTGCCCCAGTATGCTGGGCGAACTCGTTGAGATGGGCTGGGTTGAGTCCATCTGTACTTCGCCTGAAAGCTATCATTTCCCGGAAAAGGAAGTTTTCCGGGTACAGAAACTGGTCCGCCTGTGCCGGGACTTTGAGCTGCCGACCATCGGCGGCGTGCTCATTATTGACCTGCTGGACAGAATCGAGCAGCAGGACAAGGAAATCAGGCAACTGAGAAGATTAATATAATTCGGAGGAACAATTATGGATATAAATAAATTCACACAGAAATCGCAGGAAGCTATATCAGCTGCCCAGGAAGTAGCCATGCGCCTGGGGCACCAGCAGGTTGAGGTGGAGCACCTGTTTAAATCCCTGCTGGAGCAGGAACAGGGACTGGTTCCCAGGATTCTGCAGCAGGCCGGGTATAACCCTTCATCCATCAGCACTTCCCTGGACAAGCAACTTGAGAAACTGCCCCGGGTGAGCGGACCAGGAAGCCAGCCGGGGCAGATATACGTGACCCAGAGGCTGAATTCGCTTCTGCTCAAGGCCC
>NZ_QYZY01000127.1:0-3569 GCF_003838035.1 Desulfonatronospira sp. MSAO_Bac3
AAGGAGGGGTCGGGGGTGGTTGTATGAACTCCCTTCCTTATAAACATTCCAGAAACCCACCACCCAAGCAAGTCCAAGCCGCGATACAGCTCCCCTCCTTAGCCAAGGAGGGGTCGGGGGTGGTTGTATGAATTCCCTTCCTTACAAGCATTCCAGAAGCCCACCCACCCAAATAGTCCAAGCCCACGGTACAGCTCCCCTCCTTAGCCAAGGAGGGGTCGGGGGTGGTTGTATGAGATCCCTTCCTTTTTCTCCTTGACAAACATTTCAAAAAA
The DNA here is from genome assembly GCF_003838035.1 of Desulfonatronospira sp. MSAO_Bac3. Classification (NCBI taxonomy): domain Bacteria; kingdom Pseudomonadati; phylum Thermodesulfobacteriota; class Desulfovibrionia; order Desulfovibrionales; family Desulfonatronovibrionaceae; genus Desulfonatronospira; species Desulfonatronospira sp. MSAO_Bac3. The sequence goes on from NZ_QYZY01000127.1 coordinate 276, forward strand.
TGATTGAAAACGACCTTCAGATTCAACTTGACTTTTTTAAACAAATATTACCGATAATGACATTCAACATACAAATCACCAAGGAGCAGATCATGAGCTGGATACCGATGGCTGTAGCGGCATGGGAAAAAATGAGCAGTTCCTCGAAAATTCTGACCTGGCTTTATTCCCGGCCTTACCGCCAGGTTATTGAAAACGAGATCACACTTGCAAAGCTTGGAAAAGACGACGTTGTGCTGAATATAGGCTGTGGAGCCGTGCCCTTTACTGCCCTGTACATAGCAAAGCTGGCCGGATCCAGGGTTTACGCCCTGGATATTGACCCCTGTGCCGCAGGTTACGCCGAAAAGTGCGTAAAAAAGGCCGGTCTTGAGGACAGAATAACAGTCATGCATGCCGACGGTGCCCAGGATTTCAGGCACAATTTCACAGCATCCATAGTGGCCCTGCAGGCTGCACCCAAAAACAGGATCCTGGAAGTCATGCAGAAAAAATCCCGCCCCGGAGCCAGATTTATTTTCAGGCTGGCCAGTTCGCCTTACAAAGATCACTACGACTGTCTTCAGACAAAGATCCGACCCGAAGCAGAAACTTTTCAACCCATGCGCACCTTTGACCGTTCTGTACTATATCAGAACAAAGGCCCGGCCGTCAGTGTTCACCCGGCTTTCAATCCTGCAACCGCAGATCCTTCACTTTTGGCCACAAAAGCTGCATGAACAGCATGTCCATATCAAAAATAATATTTTTCCTCCTGGGTATTGCAGGCCTGTTGTTCATGGCCCTTATCTTCGGCACCCAGGAACTGGGGCAGGCCCTGTCCCGCGTCAGCCCACTGGCAGTTGCGGTACTTTTTACCCTGCAGCTTTCCACCCTGCTGGCCAGTGCCTGGATCTGGCACTTCCTGCTGACCCGCAAAACAAGCATTACTTTTTCAACAGTATTTCTCGTAAACCAGGCCGCCGGGCTTATAGAGAGCCTGACACCGTCTGTGAAATTCGGCGGTGAAGCCGCCAAGGTTTACCTGTTCAGGCAAAAAACCGGCCAGGCCTATCAGGACCTCGCCGGAACCCTGCTGGTGCACAAGTTTCTGACCATGACCCCCTTTGTACTGCTGTGCCTGATGCTTGTCCTGCCGGCCTTTTTCATGTTTGAGCTGCCGGGATACTTTTATGCAGCCCTGGCGGTTCTCACCGCCATGTGTGTCGGGCTTGGTTTTTTATGTTATGGAAGAAAAGGTGAAGAAAGAAATGAAAAGCCCCTTCAGGATGCACCCCGAAAGATCGCCCAGGGCAGACTGGAATCTTTGAAAAAAACACCCTCCAGAATTGCACTTTTTCTGCAGCAGTCCCGGCTGGCCGCCTCAAGCCTCTTGTCCACCCGGCAGACCTTTGCGGCCATGCTTGTCTCGCTTGTTATATGGGTATTTTACCCCGTCAAGGTTTACCTGGCCTGCACCTTTCTGGGCCTGGAAGTGCATCCCCTGATTATCGGCCTGGCAACGCTTTTCGCCTACATGGTCAGCATGGTGCCCCTGCTTCCCGGAGGGCTGGGAACCTACGAGGGAGCCATGGCCCTGTTCTTCACCATGGGCGGTCTGACCCCGGCCGAAGGCCTGGCCGTATCCCTTCTGTCCAGGCTGACCACATTCTGGTTTCCCCTGCTTGTCTCAGCCCTGTGCTGCCTTACCCTGTCCAGGACATCTCCGCTCTTGCCGGAAAAGCCCGGCATCCAGGAAAAAGAGCAGGTGAAACAGACTCTTTAAAAAAATCCTGTTTTACCCGCACCTGTCGCTTTTCCTTATCTGCAGACGCTGATTCAGGCGCTCCAGGTCCTCCTGGATCTCTTCCATTCCTGAAAGATGGGTTTTGAGGATTTCCAGAAGCTGGCTGTGTGCAGGTCTGGAAGAACCGACAATCCTGTAGTAGCTCCAGACCCCGCGCCTGCAGTCCTTGACCCATCCTGAATTCTTGAGATAAGCTAAATGCCTGGAAACTGTGGATTGTGGAAGCTGGAGGGCAAACATAAGATCGCAGACGCATTGCTCTCCCTGAAGCAGCAGGGATAAAAGCCTCAACCTTGTTGTATCTCCCAGGGCCTTGAACAAGCGTACTGTACCTTCCATGGAAAGATATGTTATCCCTACCCCCGGGTCAGGTCAATGCCGAAAATATTATTGACACCACCTTTTGAAGTTGAAAAACCTTGATTTTCTGACTGATTCAGACTGCCACGGTTACTTGTGCTTTATTACTTACTTCCTTAGTATCACTTGCTCAGCAACACACAGGAAACCCATCTTGAGTACCCGAGAAAGCAAAAGCCCGCCATTTTCATCCCTGGCCCGCAAGGCCTCTGTGGTCGCCGGGGCAACCCTGGTAAGCCGCATCATGGGATTTATCCGGGACCTGATCATAGCCTTCACCCTGGGCGCAGGTCCCATGGCCGACGCCTTTTTCGTGGCCTTTCGCATCCCCAACCTGCTGCGCCGTCTTTTCGCCGAAGGTTCCCTGACCATGGCCTTTGTCCCGGTCTTTACCAAGATCAAAAAAGAGTCGGGTGCTCAAAGCGCCTTTGCCCTGGCCCGTTCGGTGCAGATCTGGCTTCTTCTGATCCTGGGGGGCATTACCCTGCTGGCTCTTTTTTTTGCTGCTCCCCTGACCATGCTGGTTGCCCCGGGCTTCAGGGAAGACCCGGAAATCTTTGAAACTACCGTCACCCTGGTGCGCATCTGCTTTCCCTACATAATCTTTATTTCCTCCGTGGCCCTGTGCATGGGCATTTTGAACTCCATGAACCACTTCATGGCTCCGGCCCTGGCTCCGGCCCTCATGAACATCACTCTCATCCTGTCCGCCCTGGGGGCCTATTACTCCGGGATGAGCGTGGCCCTGGCTCTTTCCTTCGGGGTGCTGGCCTCCGGACTCATCCAGTGGGTATTTCAGTATCCATTTCTGAAAAAATCCGGATTTGGCTGGCTGGGAGGGTTTTCTCTCTTTGATCCCGGCGTGAAACGAATCGGGAAGCTTATGCTGCCCACAGTATTCGGAGCTGCGGTATACCAGCTGAACATCCTGGCCGGGACGATACTGGCCTCCTTTCTGGCCTCCGGCTCCATTGCTTATCTCTATTACGCCGACCGCCTGGTTCAGTTTCCCCTGGGCGTATTCGCAGTAGCCATCGGGACCGCTGCCCTGCCCTCGCTTTCCTCCCTGGCCGGAGACCGGGACATGCAGGGTTTCAAGAACACCCTCAACTCATCCCTGAGCCTGACCCTGTTCATAGCCCTGCCCT
>NZ_QYZY01000128.1:0-1727 GCF_003838035.1 Desulfonatronospira sp. MSAO_Bac3
ATTTCATCTATCTTGCGCAGGCCTTCCCGGCCCGAAGCCGCTTCCACGGCTTCATGACCGGACTGCTGCACTATTCTTTTCAGGATAGTTCTTTGAAAGACCGAATCCTCTACTATCAATACCCTGGCCATGATCTTCTCCTTAGCTGTCCTTGTAGCAATGGCTTTCATCGGGAAATTCACCGTTTTGAACCTCCCTGCGGAAACGCTCCACCGCCTCGGAAATAACTCCGGCCAGATCAGCGTATTTTTTGACAAAGCGAGGTCCCGGTCCGGTGCTCATCCCCAACAGATCATTTATTACCAGCACCTGTCCGTCGCATTCCGGCCCGGCACCTATGCCGATGGTTGGTATGTTCAGGCTTGAAGTTATCCTGGTGGCCAGTCCCGGCGGCACCGCCTCAAGTACCAGGCTGAAGCAGCCGGCTTCCTCCAGCTTGCGCGCCTCCTGCACTATCTTATCCCCGGCCTCGCCACGTCCCTGCACCTTGAAGCCCCCGAAATGGGCAATGCTTTGAGGTGTAAGGCCCAGATGTCCCATGACCGGTATCCCGGCTTTAACCATGCCCTGGATCTGAGGCAGAATGCTGTCCCCGCCTTCTACTTTCACCGCTCCGGCCCGGCCTTCTTTGAGCATGCGGCCGGCGTTGATCACCGCTTCTTTCACACTTACCTGATAGGACATAAACGGAAGATCAGCCACCACCAGGGAATGACTGGTAACCCTGGTCACAGCCTTGGTGTGGTGAACCATCTCATCCATGGTCACGGAAAGGGTGTCCTCATGTCCCAGCACAACCATGGCCAGGGAATCCCCAACCAGAATCATGTCGATCCCGCCCTGATCCACGAACCTGGCCATGGCACTTTCATAAGCGGTAAGCATGGTCAGCTTTCTTTGTCCCTTGGCCTTTATAACTTCCGGTACCGTCATCCTTGGCATAACTTCATCCATTTTTTTACAGGTTATTCAGTATGTCCCGCACTGTACAACCAGCCCGGGGTCAATTTCCAACGGGTCTGCAATTTGCGCATTTGCACTTTTTTTCCGGCCTCCGAAAAGCTCTCTTTGAACCTATTAAGTGCTGCATGTCAAGAGATGGACAAATTGACATGTAAGGCGCAAGCATTTAAAAGCAGGATTAACCATGGAGAATTGGACATGTATTATCTATTGAGGGAAGAACCGGGAAAGGACTTCAGTCCAGGCACGACTTCCCTGGAAAACCCCCGTGAATTCCAGGACAGGCCCAACCTGCTTTGCTACGGGTGCCTAAGCAGAATAACCAGCCAGGATGCGGGCATCAGTGTCAACGGCAGCCAGAAGCACGTGTTTGTAAACCCGCACGGGCTGGTATTCGAAGTGGGCTGCTTTTCCTGGGCTGTCAACTGCCTGGGAACCGGACCAAGCACGGCTGAGTTCTCCTGGTTTCCAGGATTTACATGGCAGATCGCGGTATGCATATCCTGCCTCATGCACCTGGGCTGGCGTTATACATCCGAGGACTCAAGCGAATTCTACGGTCTTATCATGGACCGCCTGGTTCTTGATACCTCCAGTGAAAAATAGACCTTGATTTTTCAACATGGCAATGCTTTTATCAGTATCGACGTCGATATCGAAAAAGGATTATGGACTGTAATTATTCACCCCATCTGCTTCAGCTGGATAATCTAAGCGTCTGGTTGCGGATTCATGGTCCGGGGGCTTTGCAAACTGGGCGTAAA
>NZ_QYZY01000129.1:0-1310 GCF_003838035.1 Desulfonatronospira sp. MSAO_Bac3
AGGCGCGCTTACTTGATTTTGTGCAAATGATTTTGCACTACCTGGAGGTAACCAGGGACGAAAAGGAATATATTGACATAAAAAAGATTGCCGAAACCGAGATAGACGAAGGGGAGGAATATATGGGAACCATAGCTGAAATGTTTAGAAGAGAAGGGGATGAGAGGACGGAACAGAGGTTTTTACAAGAAAAACCTATATGGGAGAAGCAGAGTGAACTTAAAACAACCCAAGAAATGCTAGTCAAATCCCTTAAAATGAGGTTTGATTTAGTAAAGCCGAATATCAAGGAACAGATAAGGTTTATCCAAGATGTAGATACCCTGAACGATTTGTTTGAGATGTCTTTCAAGTGCTCCTCTATAGAGGAATTCACCGACCTCCTAGAAAAGGTTACAGAAAATTAATACAATACTTAGCTTATCCCTATCTGTAAACGAGATGAATGAGGAGTCTATGGGAACATAGAAGAAAAGTAACCATTCAGGGGGCAGGTATCGGCCATCAGTCACCACCGAGGACCGCCTGAATGCTTGCATCAATGGACTGTCTCTTGTCCTGTATGGAAAACAATTCAGCCTGAAAGCAGAATTTATGCAAAAAAAGATGGACCGCAGGAAATTTATGTGCACCACTGCCGGGGCGGTTGCCGGACTGGGAATAACCGGTATTGAAGCAGCGGGCGGCCCGGCAGCTGTGTCTGCAGCTGATGCAGACTCAAAGGACATGCCCAGAAGAAAGCTTGGACGCACCGGTCACCAGGTATCCATATTCAGCCTGGGCGGCGAAGCCACAGTGCAGCAGTCCAGCAGGCAGGACGAGGCAGAAGCCATAATAGACAAGGCTCTGGATCTTGGGGTAAACTATATCGACACCTCTCCCACTTACGGTGGAGGAGGCAGCGAGAGCAATATCGGCAAGGTCATGGCCCGCAGGCGAAAGGAGGTTTTTCTGGCCTCCAAGACCCAGGACCGCACCTACGATGGGACCATGCGCCTGATCGAGCAGAGCCTGAAACGCCTGCAGACTGACTACCTGGATTTGTATCAGGTGCACAGTGTCCGGGTAAATGATGACGTGGACCAGGCCTTAGGCAGGCAGGGGGCGGTCCGGGCCATGGATAAGCTTAAAGCGGAAAAGGTCATCCGCAACATGGGCATCACCGGGCACAAGGACCCGGATGTGCTTATCCGGGGCATAACCCGCCATGATTTCGACACTGTCCTTCTCACCCTCAACGCTGGAGACATACATTACCGGCCATTTCAGGAGGATCTTCTGGAAAAGGCGGCAGAAAAGCAGATGGGAAT
>NZ_QYZY01000130.1:0-3246 GCF_003838035.1 Desulfonatronospira sp. MSAO_Bac3
GCTCCAGTCCACGGAAGCACCTATACGGCTTATCTGGTTCAGGATTTTGCCGCCGTACTCTTCCTTCCACTGCCAGACCTGCCGGACGAATTCCTCCCGGCCCAGGTCCTGCCTGGTTGTGCCCTGTGCGGCCAGTGATTTTTCCACCACGTTCTGGGTGGCGATGCCGGCATGGTCGGTGCCCGGCACCCAGAGTACGTCATAACCCTGCTGGCGATGATAGCGGCACAGGATATCCTGCAGGGTCAGGTTCAGGGCATGGCCCATGTGCAGTGTGCCCGTGACATTGGGCGGGGGGATGACTATGCTGTAGGATTTGCCACCGGGCTCATCCGAAGGAGTGAAGCTCTGGTTGTCATTCCAGTAATCTATCCATTTTTTTTCCACGTCCCGGGGCTCAAAACCCTTGGGCAGACTCTCTGGCATCTCAAACTCCGTATATTTGACAGGGATTTACCAACAGGGATTAACGATCTGCGGGCTGCAGCGCTTGCTGAATGCAAAAGTGCTCTATTATACTTAAAGGCGCTCATCGTCAAATACACAGAAAGAGACAGTCCCGGGACAACCGGGACCACCCGGTACCTGCTTGGTCGGGCAAAAAGCTTTACCCATGCCGGCGGCATAGCAGGATGGTAACCATTCAAGGGGTCCTCGGTGGTGATGACTGTCCCCAGGGCGATTGCGGCATCCCCTGAAGGTTACTCAGGATGTCCTGTGTGCAGGCCTTGAAGTCCCAAAATCTGCCCGGCAGGGCTATGCAATGCCCAGGGCCTGGTCCAGCTCGTCTTTTCTAAAGCCCACTATCACCCTGTCTCCCACCAGAATGGTGGGAAAGCTGGCGGCGGGATTATATTTCTTCAGTTCTGCCAGGGTGTTGTTGCGTTCTTCACCGGTGAGCCAGTCTACGTGTACCGGTGTGTATTTTACACTGCACTGATCCAGGTATTCCTTGGCTTTTTTGCAGTGGATGCAGGTGCTGAGGGCAAAAATTTTTACTTCCTGGGACATGATGGACTCCTTGTCTGAAGGGTTTTTATTAGAGAAAAAGTCTACAGGCCAGGCAGAAAATGTCAAAAACTTATTTATTTGAAAAGCCATGGGCTTGAGTTAAATACATGGAAACAGCAGGCGGATTCCCGCTTCACTACGTTAAAAAAATAATGTACCCATTCTGGGAAACAGTGGCACTGAAACATGATTCAGCCAGGAAAAACGGTGCAGCATGGAGATTGTCTTTTGGGGGGCCAGGGGGTCCATTCCGGTATGCGGGCCTGAATATGTCAGGTACGGCGGGGAAACCACCTGCGTGGAAGTCAGAAATGACCAGGGCGGCAGGATCATCCTGGATGCCGGTACAGGTATTCGAAGGCTGGGGGCCGTCTTGCTCAAGGAGCAGGCTTTAAAGACAGATCTTTTTTTCACCCATACCCACTGGGATCATATTATGGGGCTGCCGTTTTTTCAGCCCCTGTATCAGCCGGGGTTCAGCATCAATCTGTATGGTCAGCCCCGGCTGCAGGGGGACATACACAGGCTGGTATTCAAGGATCTTTTCAGACCGCCGCATTTTCCAGTTCCCTACAGCCGGGTTATGTCGCAGATTAATTACCAGGAGTTCCAGGGCGGGGTGGAGGTGCAGGGGTTTTACCTGGAGACCATCGCCCTGTCCCATCCCAACCTGGGTCAGGGGTTCAGGATCAGCAGCAGCGGCAGGACGTTTGTCTTTCTCACGGATAACGAACTGGGATATTGTCACCGGGGCGGGGCTTCTTTTGAGGAGTATGTCCGGTTTGCCCGGGACGCTGATCTGCTGGTGCACGACAGCGAGTTTACCCCTGAAGAGTACAGGCAAAAAACGGGCTGGGGACATTCAACCTGTATGCAGGCCATGGAACTTGCTGCAGCATCCAGAGTCAAGCGCCTGGGCCTTTTTCATCACAACCAGGACAGAAATGATGACGGTGTAGATCAGATGGTGCAGGATTGTGCCGGGGAAATCAGCGGAAAAGGACTGGCCCTGGAATGTTTCGGAGTGTTCCAGGGCCAGGCTGTAAGGCTTTGAAAAACTACATGTATGCCTTTACCTTGTGCATCAGCCGCAGGAGCTGGTTGCAGAAGCCGGCTTCGTTGTCATACCAGATAATCAGCTTGACCTGAGTGTCGTCCATGACCGAGGTCAGCGGTCCATCCACCACGCCGCCATAGGTGCTGCCGTTATAATCCACGGAAACCAGGGGAACCTCGGTGTATCCCAGGGCGTCCTTCTGCGCCCCTTGAGATGCTGCCAGCAGGGCCTGGTTGACTTCCTGAGCGGTGGTCTTCTTTTCCACTTCCACTACCAGGTCCACTAAGGATACATTGGCCGTGGGTACACGGACCGCCATGCCGTCCAGTTTGCCCTTGAGTTCGGGAATGACCTGGGTGACCATGCGGGCCGCCCCGGTGGTTGTGGGAATCATGGACATGGCCGCGGCCCTGGCCCGGCGGATATCCTTGTGGGAGCCGTCCAGGATTCTCTGGCTCATGGTATAAGAGTGGATTGTGGTCATGAGACCGTGCTTGATGCCGAAGCTGTCATGCAGCACTCTGGCGGCAGGAGCCAGGCAGTTGGTGGTGCAGGAGGCGTTGGAGATGATTTTGTCCTCGGGGCGCAGATCCTTGTCGTTGACACCCACTACGATGGTGTTGTCGGGATTTTTGCCCGGTGCGCTTATGAGTACCTTTTTGGCCCCGCAGGAAAGGTGCTTTTCATTGCTCTCCCGGTCAGTGAACTTGCCCGTGGTCTCCAGGACCATGTCTGTGCCCAGATCCCCCCAGGACCATTCACCCGGTCCCTGCCTGGTGACCAGGACCTGATTGCCGTCTACGGTGAAGCCCTTGTCATTGGCCTGGACTTCGCCCGGAAAAGTACCGTGTACTGAATCATATTTGAACAAATGTGCCAGGTCCTGGTTGTCTGCCCTGGCGTTTATGGCCACCAGCTGCAGTTCCTGGTTGCCGGCAAGCAACCTGGTCATGTATCTGCCGATGCGGCCGAAACCGTTGATTCCTACTTTGACTGCCATTTTTCTCTCCTTGAAAGTTTGTAGTGTTTTAATTTTAAAGAGCTTGTCTCATCTTATCTCACGCAAAGGCGCGAAGAAGAGGTTCTCTCTACTCCTTGGCGTCTTAGCGCCTTGGCGTGATGCCTCTTTTTTTATCTTGAAAGAAGTATCCCACGCAAAGACGCAAAGTCGCGAAGAA
>NZ_QYZY01000131.1:0-2515 GCF_003838035.1 Desulfonatronospira sp. MSAO_Bac3
GCCTATTGGGCAGGACTTCATTTTGCCGGCCTTGTCAAAACATGTACTTATATTCTGTTCATCGCTCCATCTGACGATCTGCTCGGCAGCCTCGTTTGCGCTTCTAATGGGCTTATCCATCTTTAATTCCTCCGGATTTATTTATCGAACTTTATCTGATGCTCTCTACATCATGGGATCCATGCCAAGAGCTGGATGTCCTACCTTTTCCAGGTATTCTAGTACTTCCATCTCGGTGGTGGCCACTGTCTCATCGGCGATCTTGTCCAGCATGTCAGGCTCGCCCACCTTTTCGGCCTGGGCCTGGAGCATGTTGCGCAGGCGTTCCTTCAGGTGCGAGGGCATCCATACCAGGCGTTTGAATCCTCCCTCTGCTGAAATGAATTTGTCGCTGCCCAGGTAAAACTTGCCCACCCCCAGAAATCCCGGGGTCTGTATACCGCCGCCAACCATTCCAGCCAGGGTGGAAAAGGTCATACCGCTGGGGGTCATGCCGGAAAAGTCGCGATCCACCACCATAACCCCGTTGGCAGCGGGCAGCAGGGCCACAATGCACTCAAAGCAGCCGCAGGAGGTCATGGGGTCTTCCAGGATGCTGTAGGCCTTGAGCCTTTCCAGGTTGCCCTTGGAGGCCTGGGATATAAATTCGTTGACCCCCTGCCATTCACCCTTGTGCTGGTCTATAACCTCGCCCTTGGCCACCGGCTTATTGGGTCCGGATGGGTCGATTTCGTAGGAGGCCTGGCCGTCCAGCCAGTTGTAAGCGCCGCACAGGCCCAGACGCTCCGGAGTAATGACGCAGACATGGTTGGGTGCAAAGGACTGACACAGGCTGCAGGAGTAAAAGGTATCCACTGATTCGTCCTTGAGACCGGCCAGGCGCTCGTCACGTTCATTATACAGGGTCCTGGCCTCCTGCAGGATTTCGTTGACCTTGTCCTCTTCTGTATAAAGGGTTACCTGGACCTTGTCCGCAATGGAGGGAAAATCGGACAATAGCTTGGCATGCAGGATATCGCCTATATGACTGAGCTTGAACCCCTTTTCCCTGGCCTGCCTGCTGATGCGGATCCAGGAAATGTCCCTCTGGCCCATGTGCATTATACCCTCGGCGCTGTTTATCAGGTGATGAAACTGCCTTTCCAGAATGGGCTCAAAATCCTTCTGCATCTTGCGTCCGGCAACGTCCACCACTATAGCTAAGGGCAGTACCCCCACCGGCTCCAGCTCATCGATGTCCGGACCCACAACCTCTATCCGGCCGTCCTCCACCTCTTCCATCTCCCGCATGCGCAGCAGTTCGCAGCAGGTGGATTTGCGGCCTCCGCATTCGGCGAAAAGATCATCCTTGCGCACCCGCTCGCCCTCAAAGGCCGGGCCGTAGGACAGGGGAATGGGTATCTCGGTGACCGTCACCTTGAGCCCGCGCACCTCGATGGCTTTCTGAACGATCTTGTCGTGGGGTATGGACGACACCACGTGCTCGTAGGTACAGACACCCGTGGGCAGAATCTCCGGAATATCCGTGTCTGCAATGGTGGGAAATCCGTAGCTTATGGCCCCGGCGGCGGTGGCGTACTTCTCGTCGTCCACCTCGCCCAGGGCGATGACAAAGGCGAATATGCGCTGCTTGTTGTATTTTAAGATATTCTTGAAGTCCCCCGGCTTTACCCCGCCGAAGGACATGGCCGCCCTGGCCGCAAAGCCAAGGGAGTAAACCTGGCCGTGGACTTCATTGTCAAAGGGGACCAGTCGGGTGTCCCAGCCCAGCTGCACCCCTTCCTCGGCCAGCTGGTCAGCGAAACAGACCCCGTTGGTGCTGCCGGCCATAAATACGTACAGGCTTTTCTGCTGCAGTTCCCTGGCGATCTTCACCGCGGTCTCGTTGTCCGGTGCCGCTCCCACAACAGCAGCAAATCCGGGAGCGCTGCCGTCAACAAACTCCACTCCGCGCTGGCGCATGATAGCGTCATCAGCAGCACCCAGGTAAATGCCGTGAACCGGTGAAGGGCCAATTACATAACGCACTCCCTGCATTATCTCCTGGGCGAAAAGTGTGGATATGCCGCTGTCTAAGGTCTGACCCAGGTAAGGCAGCCAGAGGGAATCCGTGGGAATCTCGCCCAGCATGTCCCTGGCCAGTGCCAGGGGCTTTTCCATATCTGAAAGCTTCTCTACCTTGTGTCCGCTCAAGGCGTAAATCACAGGCAGATAGTAGCCGGTATTGGGAAAGGCCACCGGTTCATCCGGGCCTTTGGCGTCAATGGCCTCTTTGAGGCGCTCCTCGGCACGTGAGACTATGGCATGCGCTCCGCGTATGGCTGCAGACGCTATTATCTTTGACATGTGAAATCCTCCTGGTATGCTTTAATATCTCTTGACCAACGCGGGCTGTGCCCGCAACCCAATAAAGAAAAGAGCTATTTGACAGGATTAACAGGATTAAGAGATGGATAAAGAAAAAAATCATTTTGTCCTGGCCGGAAGCCAGGCCAAAAGGTTATCACTCCAGCAC
>NZ_QYZY01000132.1:0-1716 GCF_003838035.1 Desulfonatronospira sp. MSAO_Bac3
TTAAACGGGGCATCCTTCAGCCTGCCATAACTCCAGGACAGGTAGCAGGTCAGGGCTGCGGCAGTATTTATGCACTTTTCATCACCGGCTTTTTTCTCAAAGGGCATGACAGCTGAAAGAAACCTGCCGTCCAGGATGGGGTTGGAATCGGTGATGAACGGAGATACCGCTCCAGTCAGGACAAGGACCCCGAAAAGCCCCTTGGCCGGGACCAGACGGATGTGCACTCCATGTGCTGAATACCGGGCTACCCGGTCAAAGGCCTGGCCGGCATCTTCCTGGCTGGCCTCCACTTTGTCCCTGATAAGCCTTAGCTTGCCCTCTTCTTCCCGGACGCAGACAAAATGCGCCAGCACGGCCACCTGGTCCCTGTCCAGGCTTATACCGGCTCCCAGGGCCTCCAGAGCCCCCCGTCCGGGAAAATCGGCAGGGTCATACCCAAACATGGCGAAATGAGCGTTTTCGCTGGGCAGGGCCTGGCCCGGAAAACCCGCATGATAAAGTCCGTTGCAGCCTCTTGCAGCCAGGTGATCCAGGAAAGGAGTGTGCGCAGCCTGCAAGGGGGTCTGGCGGTCCAGCTCGGCAAAGCTTTTGTCCCCCAGGCCATCCAGCAGGACGAGGATGAATTTTTTGCTCATAAAGTAATCCTGAATCCGGCGACAGGGTTAAAAATCAAGCGATGCTTCTGCTATGAACCATCATAACCACACACGCCGCACCTGGGGGAGTTCATTACCGGAAGCAGCATTTCTTTTCCACACTTGTGCTTTTCAAGACAACGGGAGCATAAATAGGCCCCACCATCCTCCATCCCGCATTCATGACAGATAGACTCAGCTGTCTCACTCTGGCACACATCGCAGAGGATCTGGGGATCTTCATTTCGAGACAGAATAGTGATTTTGTCATTTTTCCTGAGTTTGCCGGGATATTCTCCAGCACAGTCGATGGCCAGGGTTGTCGAGGAGCCGAAATCATAGATATAAGACAGCCCGTGCTTCGGGGCCAGGTGCCGATCTATCCGGCTGTTCATACTCAGTTCCTCTGTTCCAAAGGGGGAACCGGCAAAGAATGCACTCATATGTCCGCAACATTCCAGCCAGATCTTTCTGAGAAATGAGTCCAGAGTGCTCAGCTTGATATCACGGTTCACCGCCAGATGCAGCCAGTATATAGAACCGCTGTAACCCTCATGGGCTTTCAGATGCAGTATACCAGGTCCTTCTTTTTTATCATCTGCTATCCGGTACAGATTTTTTTTAAGACAAGAACTCAAGTGACGTCCAATACCACGGGCAGTCAAGCCCTTTTGACAAAGACCGCAAATTGCTTCAGAGTTGTCGTTAGGCATACGTTCCTCCGTTGTTGCTGCTTGATACCTGCCCTGACTTTATCCCTTGCTCCTGCAAATTAAATCAGGGGAATGCATCCAGGAAACCAGTATAAAGATACGGCCAGACCCACACGGCCAGCCCCACTTTTTCCTTGTGCCCTTTACAAGATATGTTATATTTTATGCATCAGTAAGGTCAACTTTATAATGCCACCTTCTATAGTTAAAACTTAAATAATTCATTCTCAAAACATTATGAACGCAGCACGTTATCTGGGAGCACACTGCTCCGTGTCCGGAGGGCTTTACCGGGCTGTAGAACGTATAGAGGGGCTTTCTGGTACAGCCCTGCAGATATTCACCCGCAACCAGCGGCAGTGGAA
>NZ_QYZY01000011.1:0-5954 GCF_003838035.1 Desulfonatronospira sp. MSAO_Bac3
TCCAGGCCTCACCGGATTTTTTCACCTCGTACAGGCCGCCTTCGTTCTGGACGAAAAAACCCCGGTAGGACAAAAGGCCTTCATACACGGCTCCCAGCTGGTTTATGCCCAGCTGGGCATAAGAGATGCGTCCCCGGCGCTGGTTGCGCCCCCTGGCCTCCCTGGTCAGGGACATGAGCCGGATGATTCTTTGCAGGACCTTGTTTCTGATTTTGACCTTTTTTAGAATTGGAGTGCGCTCCTGATCAAAAAGGTGCGAGCGCAAGGGAGGAATGCAGAAGGTATTGTGCATGGATTCATCCTGCATCATCTGCTGCTGTTCCTTAGCGCTGCCGGCCTGGGGATAGCCGTTGTAGACCAGTTCAAAAAGAAGCTGCAGGGAATCGTGGATGTAATAGCCCTCCTGGGATTCGGTACTGGTCAGGGGCACCATTTCCAGCTCCCGCAGGCTTTCTAAGCTGTAGCCGCTGCGGTAAGCCCCGGACTGCATGGGCACATAACCCAGATCCGGTCTGGCTTCGATATAAAACAGAAACAAAAGCCGGTACATGTAGCGCAGGCATTCCTTAGAGAGCAGGGCCGGGTCCAGGTCTTCATCTCCGGAAAAAAGTCGCTGGTGCAGCTTGTGACGCAGGTACCAGACCGCTTCATTGCCCAGCAGCTCAATACATTCGCGCAGGGCATACTTGAGGTCTTCGGACACGGCATAGGCGTGCTTGTGGGAGTTTTCCTCCAGGGTGTCCAACAGGGGGATGCCGTCCCGGGGGCAGACACTTTCCCTATGTAAAAGAGCAGCCATGGCCTTGAGAGTGGAATCCTCTCTGCGGCCCAGAATATCGTTTAAGTCAAAACGCAGCAGGCGTTTCTGGGGCCATTTGGCCCTGTCCAGCAGCAATATCTGGGAAGTGCCGGCCAGAATCACCCATCGCGGCGGTTCCTCCCTGGCAAAAACTGACTTGGTAAGCAGGGTCTGCCAATCCAGGTCTGAACAGACGGCATCATTTTCATTTGAGGACAATGTGACCTGGGTATCAGGGGAATGCTTGTCCCTGTCTTCTGGGGTGGAAGATATCCAGGCTGCCCCTGGTCTGGATTCACAGGGCCGGGAGTTATGGTCATTGGAAGGAGAGCAAAACTGGCCGGGTAGAGGGCTCAGTTCCAGAGGGTCCACTTCTTCCCGGCCGAATTCATCCATAACAGGCAGTATCCACAGCTCCGGGGCACCGGAACCCTTCTGGATCTCCCCGGCTATGGGAAACTGCCTGCCTCCGGGGCCTTCGCCTGTCCCGGGCTCAAAGGGATAACCCAGGGCGGATATGAGCTTTTCAAGAAACTCTTCCTGGATGAGCTGCCTGGCACCAGGATCTTTTGCCTGGAACAGATCGTTTCGCAGGCGGAAGTAATCACGGGACAGGCCGCTGATGATCGATGCCGGCGTGGGGATCTTTTCTTCCTTTTGCCTGCGGTTCCACTCCTTGAACAGATCCTTCAGGTCATTCTCCAGAATGGCTGTGAGATAGTGGTGCGTGTAAAATTCATTTTCGTTGCTTATGCCGGTCAGGTCGAGGGGCATAGGTTGTGTCCTTTGTCTGGAGGGCAGGATTCATTACCTGCTGTTTCATCCCTGCAATACCGCCGCCACTTTGATGCTGGAATGCTCTTCGGTGGTCATGGTGTCCTCAATCCATTCCATGTATTCGGCAAACAGATTTTCCACCTCCCGCATACGCTCGTCCCTGCGCCTGGACTTTACATTCTCGGGCATGTATTTCTCATCAAAATAAAGCTGTATTTCGCGTCTGTGCCTGCCCTTCAACTGTTCCAGCTTTTCCAGGTGAGCATTGAGCTGAGGATTGACCCGGTTTTCAAATTCTCTGCGCACTTCGTTCATCCATTTCATGGCTTTCTGGACTACATCCGGCAGCATCTCTTCAGCCTGGCGGCTGACCTTCATGTTGCCGGGGTTGGAAAAGGTGCTGCTTCCAAGGCCGGTGCGCTCCAGAATTTTTTCTAAGGGCTCCATCCCCTTGAAGGCCCGGCCGGACACAGTGACCCCGAACCAGTTCTGAATAAGGGGCTGTCCCTTGCGGTTGGGAATGATTCCCGTGAGAATGTATATTATTTCCTCCGGCTTTAGAGAAGGCAGGGTAAGCACGGGAGCTTCGTTGCGTCCGAAACTGGTCTGTACCCGGTCATTGAGCCATTGCAGGACCGGATGGAGTGGCCACAGGTAGTGAAGCTCAGGCCAGGCCTGCTCATCCTTGCGGCAGCGTCTGATCTCCTCCTGCATGGTGTCTTTGTCGTCTGTAAACTTGAGTCGTCCGTTGCGGGGCTGGATTTCCCGGGGCAGAAATGCGAAACGGTGCAGGAGGTCCCCGGGCACATTCATATCCAGCACCCTCAGGCTCTCGTCAATATCCGGTGAAAGGTCATTGTCCTGATCCAGCCGGTTCAGGCCCAGGCGAACATATTCAAAATCATCTGCAAAAAGGGCAGGCATTTGTCCCAGGCGCTGCCGGGCTGATGTATCACTGCTTTTCTCCTGGCCCTCTTCCAGAAAGGCCAGCAGATCCAGCGGGCCGTCCTGTGGGGCGGACAGGTCCCGGGCGGCAAAATCATCCGGGGAGAGCCCCTGTTCTAAGGCTCCAGCAGTTCTGGCTTCTTCTGCCTCCACATCATAGACGCCCATGAGGGCCGAAGGATCCCCGATATTTTTAATGGCTTCTTCATCCTTGCTGATTAAAAGCTCCAGGATGCGCATATCCCCGTGGATTTTGGGCTCCCGGCTCTGGATGGCCAGGTAGCTGATCAATGGAGTCCTCTCCTGGCCATAGCGGTCTATGCGGCCGTTTCGCTGCTGAAAGACCATCAGGGACCAGGGGATGTCAAAGTGGATAAGGCGGTGACACAGGTAGTGCAGGTTGATCCCTTCGGAAGCCACATCCGAGGCGATAAGCAGACGCAGGGGCGATTCGTCCCGGCCGAAATCCTCCACCACCCGCTGCTGTTCAATGTCCGAGAGACCACCGTGGAGTCGTTCCACATGCCTGTCCTTGAGTCCAAGTGCCGGTGGCAGATGCCGGAATAAAAACTCTAAGGTGGCAATGCGCTCGGTAAAGATGACTAACCTGTCCAGTGGATCTTTGCCGGTCCAGTGCAGTTCGCTGGAGGGACTGCTGAGCAGATCCACCAGTTTTTGAAAACGGCTGAAACTCTCAGAAGTTATCTCCGCCACTGCACTTCGCAATTCCCTTAGAGACTGCACATCCCCGGCATAGTCTGCCTGAGGTGCTCTTTGCAGTTGACGCAGCCTGGCATCAATGGTCTCCAAGCAGGCTGCAGGACTGGAGAACAGGGCCTTTTCCAGGGTGGTCTGAAACAGTTGGCCTCCGGTGCGCTTGTTGTTCAGGCTATGCAGGTTGAGTCCGGCCAGGCCTGCAAAGGCTCTTTCCTCCTGCTCAGAGGCCGGGATATGGCAGGTGCTGATGCGTCTTTCCTGAAATGAGCCCTTGACCTGATGCTGGATGTCCTTTTTAAAACGGCGGATAAACAGGCCCTTTATGTCATCAGGTCCATAATCGTCCTGGTTGGCAATGGCTGTTGGGTCCAGCATGTTCATAAGGCTGGCGAAACTTCTGGCCCGGCCGTCATGGGGTGTGGCCGAGAGCATAATCAGAGAATCCGACTGCCTGGACAAGAGCCTGGCCAGACGCGCCCGCTGGGTGCGTCCATGTCCTCTTTCGGCCACGTTGTGAGCTTCATCTATGACAATCACATCCCAGGTCGCCTTTTCCAGATGCACCCTGAACTCATTGTCCTGCTTCAGGGTGTCCATGGAGATGATGGATTTATCAAAATAATAGAAAGGGTTATGATTGGTGGGAATCCTGGAACGTACCCGCTGCAGCCCTATGGAGTCCAGCCTGGTCAGGGGTATGGTAAACCTGGTCCAGAGCTCTTTTTGAAACTGGGTGAGCATGCTCTTCATGGTCACCACCAGGATGCGCTTGCCTCTTCCCCGGCGTATGAGTTCGCTCAGAAGCACTCCGGCTTCCAGGGTCTTGCCCAGTCCCACGGAATCGGCAATAAGAATGCGCTGTCTGGGCTTTTCCAGAGCCTGCAGGGCTGCATCCAGCTGGTACGGAACAAAATCCATGGCCGCCTGATGGCCTGTGTAAAGTCTGGAATCAGTAGGAGGTGTCTGGCGCAGCAGGCTTTCAAGATAGAGCAGGCTGTCCTGGTATTGGTTGGAAGAATCAGCAACAAGCCTGGTTCGGGCCGGGTCCAGGCTTTTGACAGGACTGTGCAGGGCCTCCAGATCTGTAAGGAATGTGGCTTCCCTGTCCCGGACCAGTTCAGACAGGCCGACACAGGTCAGGGCCTGTCCCCCTGTGGATGCACGGTCCACCCGTCTCACTAACCACTCAGCGTCCCGAACCAGCACCCTGGATCCCGGAGCCAGGGTCGAGGCGGATTTTTGAGACATTTTCAAGCCTTGCAGGTCAAAATTTTGCGTGAATAAGTAACTTGCGCCCTGGAGGTCCAGGCCGGATCTGCAGATACAAAACCCGGGGATAATGGCTCAAGATATAACCCTTGAACATTACATAGAAATTTAAGTACCGCATACCTCAAGGCGGACTAAAGGTCAACGAACAGACTCAAGTGCAGTATCTTTTTTTCACCACTCCCCGTCACGCACCTCCCGCACCAGGCGCAGGACTGCATGGTCGGGCATGTTTTTCAGTTTTTTTATAAGTTCGGCAAAGAGCTCGGGGCGGCTTCGAATGACTTCCTGGACTTCTGAGGAGACCTTGCCGGCCAGGACCAGGCAGGGTAAGACGGCCATGACAACACGCCTGAATCATTTGCATATGTGCTGCTCATAAATGATCCTTAATCGATATGGTTGACAATCATCTGGTATCATATATAATACCTGAATGAACCTGAATCAAATCGTCATTGACACCAATGTGATAGTTTCGTCCTTGAAATCAAGGCGTGGAGCTTCGTTCAGACTGATATCCCTGATCGGCTCCGGCCGGTTTGAAATCAATCTGTCGGTTCCCGTGATCATGGAATACGAGGATGTGCTTACCAGGAATCAGGACCAGCTCGTGTTTTCCAGGGCGGACATTGAAAATTTTCTCGACTACCTTTGCAGCCAGGCCAGGCACCATGATATTTATTTTCTGTGGCGGCCGGTTCTCAAAGATCCAGGTGACGACATGATCCTGGAACTGGCCGTCACCTCAAATTCTGACTGCATTGTCACCTTCAACAAGCAGGATTTTGCCCAAGCATCAAAATTCAGCATCTATACAGCAACCCCAAAAGAAT
This sequence comes from Desulfonatronospira sp. MSAO_Bac3, assembly GCF_003838035.1. NCBI lineage: Bacteria > Pseudomonadati > Thermodesulfobacteriota > Desulfovibrionia > Desulfovibrionales > Desulfonatronovibrionaceae > Desulfonatronospira > Desulfonatronospira sp. MSAO_Bac3. The sequence continues at coordinate 5,344 of NZ_QYZY01000011.1, forward strand.
ATTTAAAGTCAAGGAGGATGATATGAGTACCCTGAGTATCCGTCTGCCGGATTCCCTCCATGAACGTCTCAAACAGATGGCCGAAAAAGAAGGAGTCTCCATGAACCAGTTCATAGCTTTGGCCTTGTCGGAAAAGATCTCGGCCCTGCACACCCTGGATTATCTCAAAGAACGTGCAGCCAGGGGCGAGCGCCGGGAGTTCGAAGCCATTCTGTCCAGGGTGCCGGATGTGGAGCCGGAAGAACAGGACAGGCTTTAGGATTCACCCCGGATCTCTTGCCCCCTGCCGGGGCCATCCTGGATTCCAGTTCACCTTGAGAATGCTTATGTATTGGACAAAACACCCCTGTCACACCAACCACGCTGGAGGAGGTGCATCAACATGCAAAAGAAGCATACATTGATCATAGACGAAAATAAGCCCGGTGGCATTGTTTCTGTCCTTTTTATATCAAACTAAACCGGCTGAGGCCCTTTTGCCTGAACCCCTTTACTTGCTCCTCCTAGGCCTGCAAAGCCTGGTTGATCACGTTCTGCGAAAGCTGAATATTTATTGTATATTCGCTTAGCATTTGTTATGTATCCTCAAAACGGCTTTCCAGGACTTTGAA
>NZ_QYZY01000133.1:0-6415 GCF_003838035.1 Desulfonatronospira sp. MSAO_Bac3
CCCAGTCTGCGCAGCATGCCTCCGAACATGAAGGCAAAATAGGCATGCATGGCCGCGTTCAGGGACACATCTGCAAAAGTGATGCTGCCTGTATAAACCCCTGCCCTGTGCATGTCCCGGCCGAATGAGCTTATCATCTGCTTCAGCCTGTAGGGATAGAGGCGGATATTGCAGGCGATCTCGGCATGGGCCATCCACAGTACTGTCTGGGACGGGTCCAGGTCCTTACTTTGGACATACTCCACAAACTCCTGGGCTATGGCGTTTATGGGGATGCATTGCCCGCTGTTCAGGCGCATGCTGCGCTTTATCACCTCTTCACCCTCGGGCAGAAGGTGCGCGTCAATACCTTCCCGCCTGAGATTGGCCACCAGGAGCCTGCAGGTAATGGGGTCCCAGTTGGGGAAAAGCACGGTCCTGCCGGACATGCCGTCTGCTTTGACCGGGTTTATCTTTGCTGGGTCAGGAATACGGGACTGCTGACGCCGGGCGTGGTTTTTAAAGGAGCGCACCGCAGCCTCGATCCTGGTCTCATAACCCACGCTGGAGCCGTGCTCGTCCATCTCCAGGATGAGATAAGGCTTGTCCGCCCCTTCCATGAGCTCCTGAAAAACATCCCGGATAAAGGAATCCGAGGAGCAGTTAAAAGAGGTCATGAGCACCGGGTAAAGCCCCTGCATGCTGCACACCTTTTCCGTGGCCTTGATGATGTCCGAGGCGTAGTTCCAGTGCAGCTCTTCCAGAAAGGGCCTGGAGTCGAAGTCTTCCTTGTCCCCTGGTTTCAGCATATCCTGGAAAAAGGCCTTTATGCCCATCCTGGAGAACATCTGCGGGATCTTCTTGTTCAGCTCCGGGTCCAGCACGGTGTAAGGGCGGCCCAACAGCATGACACTTATGTCCCGGGCCTGAAAATAATGCTCATTGAAAGTCCCGCGCCATTTCTGCCGGGCCTTTGCCCTGGCGGACCTGGCATTTTCAAAGGCCCTGACCACCTCCAGAAAGCCCTTGTCCGGGTTCATGCTGCTTACTGCCTGAAAAAGCTCCATGCGCTGGAAAAGCTTTGAATACAGGTACTCGAGCACTGGAGAAATCAGCTTGTCCCGGACATTATTTCCCACGGAGGCGACCAGGGTCGGGGCATACTGGGAATAATAGCAGAGCTGGCGTCTGCTCTCCCCATCCTTGTCCCGGTGCTCCAGGTAGTAGGGCAGGAAAATATAGTCGGTCTGCCCGGCCAGAGCCTCAGCCTGGCCGTGCAGGGCGGTCATGGGGGCGCAGAATTCCGCCCCGGTAAGGGCCTTGCCCCGCTTCAGGGCCTCCTGAACCGCTTTGTCCCCGGTGATGGTGGCCATGCCCAGGCGGTTGAAGAAGTCCACCCACATTGACAGGTCTTCTCTCATGTACACCGCTGTGGGGATGCCCACGGTGACTGCGCCGGGGTCCTCTACCCGGTTTCCGGCGGGAAATGTAGCGCGATGGGTGCGGACAAGGTCCAGGCCGGCCAGGTTGTTGTCCACGTAATGTCTGGTATCGTAGTCCCTGCCGCATAAAAACCCGAAGGCCACCGGCCCGGCCGGCATGTCAGCCACGGTTATCTTGCAGTGATTGGTGCAGTACCCGCACACCTCGGAGCGTACAGGTATCTCCTGCCTGTACAGCTCCAGGCCCTGGAAACCACTCTGCCGGATACCCTCGTCCACAAGATGCAGGGCCACTCCCAGGGCTCCGGTCAGGTGGCAGAAGGCCGAGACATGAATGGGGCGGTCCAGGCGCTGTTCAAAGGCGGCCACCAGGGCCCGGTTTTTGGCCGTGGCCCCCTGAAAGCAGATCACTTCCCCTATGAGGCTTTCCACGGCCACCTTGTTCAGGTAGTTCTCCCGCACAGCATGCAGGGCAGCGGTAAGGACCTCGTTTACGGTGTAGCCCCGGCCAAGGTAATAATTGATATCGCGCTCCATGAACACAGTGCAGCGATCGCTGGCAATGGGAGAGCTGACCTCCCTGGTCCTGTCGGAGTATTCCTGCAGGGGGATCCCCAGCTTTTCCGCCTGCTCCTCGATGAAGCTGCCTGTTCCGGCGGCGCACACCGTATTCATTATGGAGAAGGTCACTTCCCCGTTTTTCAGGGTAGTGAACTTGGAATCCTGGCCCCCGATCTCGATTATGGTATCCACCTCCGGGTGCAGCTCCAGGGCGGCCCTGGCATGGGCGGTTATCTCGTCCAGGACCAGGTCCGCCCCGGCCAGGGCGCCCACAAATTTGCGTCCCGACCCTGTGGTGCCCATGGCCTGGATCTGCAGATGCACGCCCTTTTGCCGGGCCACGTGCTCCATGGCCTCGAAAAGGACCTGCATGGCCTGTACCGGCCTGCCCGCGGTCCTGGTGTAGAAACCGGCCAGGACCTTTTTATCCCGGCTCATCCACACCGCCTTGGTACTGGTGGAACCTATGTCCAGTCCCAGGTAGACTTGGTATGTGCGGTCCTTCTCCAGGGCCTGATATATATCCACTTCCACCATATCCCCGTCCGGGGTCTGTTCCGGGTGAAATTCAAAGGACTCCCTGGAGTCAAAGTCTGGATACTGGGACTGGACCAGTTCTAAGGGAGGATGGCCGTAATGTTTTGACTCTTCTCCGGTGCAGATTATCGACCCGGCATCCAGAAGCTCATTTCCGGGTACCCTGCGCTCAAGCATCTGCACTGCTGCCCCCAGGGCCCCGTACAGGTGGGCCATGTCGTCCACCACCGGGCGGCTGCCCAGCATGGCAGCCATGTGCTCCACCACGGCCTGGTTTCTGGCCACTCCCCCGCAGAAAATCACAGGGGAGGCTGGTTTTTCATGCTTGAATACCGTGTTGGCGATATTGGCGGCCAGACCACGGCAGAGACCGTCACAAATGGCCGCCAGGCTGTAGCCCTCCTGCTGGGCGTGGATAAGGTCCGTCTTGGCGAACACCGCGCACCTGGAGGCGATGCGCGGCGGTTCCTGCCGGCTTGATGCAGCTGTGGCGGCCAGCTCTTCTATGCCGGAAAGCTTCAGACGCCCGGCCTGCTGATCCAGAAAACTGCCCGTACCGGCAGCACAGGAGGTGTTGGTCTTAAGCCCCTTGTACCGCCCGTTTTCAAAAAAGAGCATGGCGAATTTTTCCCCGCCCACATGCAGAATGCTTCCCACCCGGCCGTGCAGATGTCTGGCGGCCTCAATCACCGCCACACGGTCGTCGCAGCGATGATCTGCCCGGATAAACCCGGGAGTCTGGTCCGTGACCGCCACAGCAGCCGGCTCGCGGGTATGCAGGCCGTCCAGCATCCCCTGCACTGTTGCTGCGATGTTGCCGTGATGAAATCGGTACGAGGTCTCCACCACGTTTCCGCCCCGGTCCAGGACTACCATGCCCGCGGAAACCGAGCCAATATCCAGGCCCAGCACATGCGGGCCTTGCTTTTGATTATCTTTAGACATCCTGGTCTCTTTTTGTACAGTTAAAATCTTTGACGCAGATCCCCGGCAACTTCATTACATGCAATGCCAACCTGCAAAACACAATACTATAGCAAGGCTTGATTTTGGTCCAGAGGCGGGCAGGATGTTTATGGCAGTCAGGATCAATTCCCGGCAGGTTGTTCAGGCTGGATTAAATCTGGAAAATGTTTCTGCAAAAAGTCCTTCCAGTCACGTGCTCCGCCCGTGATTGGAAGGAAAGATGTAACCATTCAGTGGGTGCCAGTAATCACCACCAAGAGTAAACTGGAATAGTCTTCAGGCTTACCCTTCAACCGTGAGCGGCAAAGCCGCCCGTGGGCAACGAAGTTGCCAGCGCCAAAAAATCTTTTCTGGCACGGGAAGCCTGCAGGCTTCACACAGGTGCTCCGCACACACGGTTTTAAAGAATAAAGAACGCCAGAAAGACGTTGCTCGGCTGCCAGATAGGCAGACTTGCTTGGTTCCACCCCCTTTAAATGACTACGGAAAGTTTAAACCGTCTACACTCCAAGCTTCAGGGCGATTTCTGCCACCCGGGCGCCCAGCTTGGCTCCGTTTTCTTTGGTCTGGTCGTCGGGTTCACCCACACAGGCCGTGCCGTAATGCCCGGTTGCACTCATGGGATCGCCCACAATAACCATGCCATAGATCATCAGGGCCTGGATAATGGAAAACATGGTGGTCTCCTTGCCGCCAGTGGGATCACCCGAAGTGGCGAAAGCCGCACCAACCTTGCCTTCCATTTTTTTTCTCAGGCTTATGAACTCATCTATAACCCTTTTCAGGTCTGCAGCCATTACCCCGAAATACACAGGAGAACCGGCAATGACTCCGCTGCATTTGAGAAAGTCGTCTTTGGTCACCTCTGCAGTGCTTTTGATTATTGCCTGAGCTCCGTCCACAGACTCCACGCCCCGGGCCACAGCCTCGGCCAGCTTTCTCGTATTTCCCGACTTGGAATAGTAAAGGACCAGTATCTGCATATGCCAACCTCCTGTTATTATTCATCCCGGTTGAAAAAAAGCTCCTCTTCCATCTGATCCGGGCGGTAAAGAAGTTCCTCGCCGGTATGCCATCCAAGTCCAGTCAGGGACTCGATATGCAGATTATCCCTGATATTTTCCAGGGGCAGAATATCCTGCAACACGCCCATCAGGAGGTTGTGCTGCAGTTCATTGGGTATGCTCCCGTTCAGATAGACAATGCCCTCAATGCTGGATATCTCCAGATTATGGGTCTCTATATGCGCATCTGCATGTATCCTTTCGTGCACAAGTTCCAGGATTTCCTCATCGCTCATCTCTTCAAACTCTTCAGCAGAGACTGATTCCCAGGAACCTGTCCCGGGCAGGGGACTTTCCTCCCACTCCTGAGTATCAGGACCTGTCTTTTCTTCCGCCTTGTTTACACACACGCGGCAATACCTGGCCCATGGCACGGCCTGCAGTCTTGCCTCAGAAATCTCCTGACCGCAGGACTCGCAAATACCGTAATTGCCTATAATCATTCTGTCCAGGGCATGGTCGATTTGGTTGAGCTCACTGCGGGCCTGGCTGTCCAGGGCATTGATACTTCTGTACATATTGTCCATCTGGGCCCTGGAAGCCATTTCTTTTTCAGCGTAATTTCCTTCCTGCCACTGGTCTTTAAGGCCTTTGCTTTTTTCAAGTATCTCCATACGCCTGGTAAAGAGCTTGTTATACAATTCAGCCCTGGAATGTTTTGACAGCATCGCTTCCTCCTTGTTTTAGAATCAGCTTATGCCTGCCGACGACACTGCATAACATCTTTCACCAGAGTTAAAGTTAAACAGATGCACCAAAAACGTCAACAAATCCATAATCGCATATAACTGGCTACATCAGGTGTCCCAGGAAGATGCTGACAAAGGTGAAGTAAATGAACAGCCCGGATATATCCTTTATAGTGGTAATAAACGGGTCAGAGCCTGCGGCCTGATCCATGCCCAGCCTGACCAGGATAAACGGGATGAGAAAACCCAGGGCTGTGGCCAGGGTCATGGTCAGGGCCAGGGAGATGCCTACTGCCAGGCCGAAACTGGCCTCGCCCTGCCAGACAGACGCTATAATCCCGGCAACCAGGCCCATCATTGCGCCCATGCTCAGTCCTATGCCCGCTTCCCGGGTCAGGTGGTAGCCGAACCTCTTGACGCTAATATGTCCCAGGACAAAGGCCCGGGTAAATATGGTCGAGGACTGGGTGCCGGCATTGCCGCCCATGTCCATGATTACAGGTATAAATATGGCCACTGCGGCAATGGCTTCCAGGGTGGCTTCGTAAGCATCTATGACCGCACCGGCCAGCATGCCCCCTATGAGGGTAATGACCAGGAAAGGCAGACGCACTTTCCACACGTCCCACACCGGGCCTTCTATGAGGCGCTGGCTGCGCCCGGTTTCCTGTCTGGTCAGGGTGCCAAGCCCGGCCTTGCTCATGATGTCTTCCGTGGTTTCCTCCTCCAGGATGTCCATGGCATCGTCTACAGTGATAATCCCCACCAGGCGCTCTTCCCGGTCCACCACCGGCACAGCCAGGAGATCGCGTTCCTTAAGCAGAACAGCCGCCTCTTCCTGGTCTGTCTCGGTGTGCACCTTGATCACCTTTTCATTCATGATGTCCCTGATCCTGGAGGCCTTGTCCGCGGTCACCAGGTCCCCCAGGGAGAGCACCCCCAAAAGCCTGCGTTTGGCATCAGTCACGTAGAGCACATATATGGTCTCTGCGCTCTTGCGCTTACTTCTGATCCTTTCCAGGGCCTCTTCCGCGCTCATGTCAGCCTTGAGACTCACGTATTCCGGGGTCATTATCCGTCCGGCGGTTTCTGCCGGGTAGTTGAGCAGATCTGCTGTTTTCTTGCGCTCATCCGCAGGAATGGAGTTAAGCAGCTGCTTGGCCACCTTGGCCGGAAC
>NZ_QYZY01000134.1:0-1433 GCF_003838035.1 Desulfonatronospira sp. MSAO_Bac3
ATCACCGCCTTAAAACCGTAAGGATGTTATATCTTCCTGGTTGCAGTTCTTTCTTGTTCTTTGTTCTTCGTTAACCAGGAACAGTTATTCGTTCCTTGTTCTTAGTTCTTCGTTCTTTGTTAAAAACCAAGAACCAAGAACCAGGAACCGCAGCGCAGCCGCAGAACCAAGAACCAGGAACAGCGCAACTGCCGCAGCGCAGCTGTGGTTAAAACCCTATATTACAAGGAACGAATAAACTCAGCAAAATGCAGGATGCGCCGGCTGTGGTCACGATGAAACAGAAGGTGCTCGAAATCCTTTTGTTTTTGGCGCAGATCAACTGCCTGCAGCGACTTTTCAACAGCAGCCTTAAGCTCGGCAAGGTTGTGAATAGCAAAACCATGCCCAAGAAACTGATAATCCGGTTCTGTCCGTGACAGCAGGAACATGACGTCGTAATAATCACGTCCCTTGCCCCTGTCTAACATGGCGGCTATCTTCATGGCACACAGCACTGCTTCGGACGGAACTGGAAATGGGAAAAAAAAACCGCAGCCCTTGATGAATTCCATAGCCGGCTCATAGGGAATCTGCTGATCCTGGGCTTCAAGTTTCAGGAGAAATCGCGCTTCGCGATGTCCGGAAATGCCCAAGTTAGACAGAAGCTCCGGAAAATACAGGCTGCGTCGAAACGCCTTCAACCCGCTCTTTTCTCGGGCTCTGGCCTTAACGTTAAACCCGCTGCGCTGCAGGAAGGTAAGAACATCATCTGACATCCGGATGAACTCTTCTTCAGTCAGGTTTTTGCAGTCAAAATCCAAGTCTTCGGAAAAACGATCTATGCCCTTGGTCAGACGCAGGTTCGTGCCTCCGATAAAGGTCATTTTTCGGATGTGCTCTGTGGAGGAAAGATAATCCAGGGTTAACAGCTGCACATACTCTTTGAGGATATCCTTTTGAAAACCCGCATTCTCAGCCATTGAAGCCGGATAGAAATTTTTGAGCTGCTCGATTGTAAGCATTCAGGTGGACCTCGGTTGAGATTGCAGGCACCAGGCTTGGGGACTGTCCCCGCTGGGTAATATCTGTGCAGGTGCACTAAACTTCGCATCTGTAATTGTTCTGTTTGTGGAGGTAAAGGTGTCGCGGGGACTGTCCCCAGGCCGTTTTCGGCATCCTCCTGAATGCTTACGCTCGATTGAGATCATAGGTTATACACCTTTTCCAGTAATTGCATGCGCTTTTCAAGGCGTGCACATTGAAAGCTCTTTCCCATTGACAGCCATGTCCGCCTGTCCCAGTTCGTACGCAGTATATCCCGATCGAGCCGGAGTTCGAGAAGCTGGGACTCTGTATTATAGAAGGGATAAAGATAGAGCAGATCCAGCAGCGCCTTTTCTCTGGTCGCATAGGGGGTTGCCCGGTTGTCTGCACTCGGGCGGCGGAAATAG
>NZ_QYZY01000135.1:0-1297 GCF_003838035.1 Desulfonatronospira sp. MSAO_Bac3
GCTGACCCCGGAACTTGTCCGGGAGCGCATCGCCCTTTCCATTGATCAGGGCCAGCTCGGACTGGCAAGATACCTTGGAAGGTACCTGCCAGAACAGGACAAGCCCTGGCTTGATCTCTGGCTGGATATTGCCCGCGATCCTTCACTTACACCAGATCAGGACTGGTCCGGAGCAGACGGTAGCCCCCACGAGAAAATCCTTGTTTACGGCATGAAGAAACTTATACGCAAGGATACACCGGATGCGGCTGACGACTGGGACAATATCCTGGAAAAAAACCAGCTCGACCGTAAAGACTTTCCGGAAGTAGAGCAGGACATCGCCCTTTACCTGGCCCTTAGACGCCATGACCAGGCTCTGCAGCGTTTCCAGGATCTCCCCGACGATCTCAAGACCCCCAGGCTTCGCGAATGGCATGTGCGCACAGCGCTTTACGAACAGAAATACAGTGAAGTGCTGGATGCCTGGGACAATCTTTCCAGCTCCCAGAAATCATCTCCAAGGTGGCAGTACTGGAGAGCCAGGGCCCTTGAGGAGCAGGGACTTGTCCAGCAGGCTTCGGGTATCTATCTTGGCCTGCTTGGCAGGCAGAACTATTTTTCATTGCTGGCTGCAGACAGGCTGGGCCAGGCCTATTCCCTGAACCATTCCCCATTGGACCCCCATCCTGAAAAGATTGATGACCTTAAAAGCGCCCCAGGAATTCAGAGGTCCCTGGAACTGTATTACCTGGACCGTGAAATCCAGGCCCGCCGGGAATGGATGCATGCCCTGCAGGGCAAAGACCGGGAAATGATGGCAGCGGCTGCAGTCCTGGCCCGGAGTATCGGCTGGCACGACCGGGCCATTCAGGCTGCTGCAGGTGCAAGACAGTTTGAAGACCTTGCCCTCAGGTTTCCCCTGTCCTACCATGACCTGATAGCCGAGCATGCAGGCAGCAGGGCACTGGACCCTGCCTGGGTCCTGGCTCTGGCCAGACAGGAAAGCATGTTCATGCCGGACGTACGTTCTCCTGCCGGGGCCATCGGCCTGATGCAGATCATGCCCGCCACGGGCAGGACTATCGCTGCCAGGCTCCAGGAGTCCCTGAATAATCCCCACCGCCTTACTGATCCCGCCACCAGCGTGCGCTACGGTGTTTTTTACCTGGATCTGCGGCTGCAGGAACTTCAGCAGAACCCTGTCCTGGCTACCGCCGCATACAATGCAGGGGCCCACCGGGTCAAAAGATGGCTGCCCAAATCCCAGAACATACCCGCGGATATCTGGGTGGAAAGCATTCCCTTCAATGAAACC
>NZ_QYZY01000136.1:0-14510 GCF_003838035.1 Desulfonatronospira sp. MSAO_Bac3
GGCCCTGGCATGTCAATTTTTACCTGCAAAAAGACCATCTCCGGGGCTTTTTTGGAGGGATACCCTGCATTTCCGGCCGGGACCAGGTGAGATGCAGCTGCGCCGCCTGCTTCTCAGTGCCCTGGAAATATTCCTCACGGTAACCATTCAGCAGGAGGGCCAGCCATGACTATACTTACTGTTCGCCTGCCGGAAAGCATGAAAAACGAGCTTGACCAGCTCAGCCGTGCAGAAAACAGGGCGGTCAGCGATATTGTCCGGGAATCGCTGAAACGTTATATCGCAGTGGAAAAATTTCGCTCTGTGCGCGGGAAGATTTTGCCCTTTGCCGAGGCACAAGGCCTGCTGACTGACGAGGATGTATTCAAGGCACTGTCATGAGGGTTGTTCTTGATGCCAACGTCATTATCGCGGCTGCAGCCACCCGCGGGGTTTGCGAGGCGGTTTTTGAGCTTTGCCTGGAACAACATCAGCTCATCATCTGCGAAGGCCTCGAAAAGCTGCGATTCAAAATCAATGTCCCCGCTCCTGTTGTGGCCGAGTACCTGCAATTGCTGCGCAATAATGCAGCAACCGTGACACCTTCGGCAGTTGATCCGGAAAGCTGCCGCGATCCGGACGATCTGGTGATCCCTGGTCTGGTTTCACCAGGAAATGTGGAGGCAATCCCCCAATCCCCAAACCTTTTTAATCCCGATTCAGGATCCAACAAAAGACTTGATTTTTTTGTTTTTTTCATATAGGTACACTTTATCAGAGATTAAGGCATGCTTATTGCTGATATTTAAATATGAAAAAAGTCAAATGTTTTATTCAGCATCATTTTAACCCCCTGCATGTCTATTGTCGTCTCAGGAGCGCAGGGTTCAGGCCGGTCATGGCTCAACGGGTCTGTACGCTCTACGAAAAGTTCTTCTACAACTTCCTCCTGCGTTAAACGCATACCCCCCTTTGCACCTGCCACCCTGGAGAAGCGCCTGCGCACTCAAACCGGACTAAAAAAGTCTGGGCCTCTTTTCCCTTTTAGTTTTACAGATCCTGGCCCTGGTCTTATGTACCCCTGTCAGGTCAAGCATGGATAAAAACCTGGACTCCTTCAGCCTGAGCAGCCGACCATACACCTTTCTGCTGCTGGCCAGGCTTAGAAAAAGATGTCGCCTGGCCCTGGTGAGTGCCACATAAAAAAGCCTTTTTTCTTCAAGCTCATCACTTTTCTGTTCTATCTGAGCGGCCTTGCCCAGCAGGAAATCCATCCCGGCGAAAGGTACTATTCCATCCTCCAGGCATGGAAGAAAAACTGCTTCAAACTCCAGGCCTTTGGCCGCGTGCATGGTCAGGATTTTGACCTTTCTGCTCTTCATTTCAGCCTGATCCAGCTCGCTTTCCAGACGGATATGGTTTATAAGCCCTGCCCAGCCTCCTTTATCCCGGTACAGCTTTTCCAGCTCCCTGAATGCTTTGCTCTGCCAGAAAAACCTGTCAAAGGGCGGCATATCCCCAAGATAAGCTGCCAGGCCAAGGGGACCTTTAGCCAGCACCTTTTCCGGGCACTCAAACACCTCTTCGCTCCAGCTGACCCCAAGCACCCGGCCCGCCGCCTTGAGGATAAGCTCCACTCTGTGATCCTGATAAAACGGCTCCTGTTGCGGCACACAGACCGGTATGCCCATTCGGTGCAGCTCTTTTTCCAGGACAGCTCCCAGAGCCTTGAAGCGTACCAGGATGGCTATATCCTCCGGGGCCAGGCCTGAGCGCTCTGTCTGCCCGTCCATCTGCCAGTGTCCTGTACCTCCCAGGAGCTCACCGATTCTCTGCCCCACCCAGTGGGCTTCCTGCAATCCTTCGGCACCCCGGTACAGGTTCATGCCGGCCGGAAACTCCACCCTGGCCTCAAGACTTGCGTCTTCTGGAAAAAGACCCTGGGACAGCTCCAGGATTGCCCGGGCCGAACGGTAATTTTCCTTGAGGCTTACAACCTGCAGATCCGGCCAGTAAGAACGAAGCACCTGCGGCACATCTCCCACTGCGCCGCGAAAGCCGTAAATGGACTGTCTGGGATCGCCGATGCCGAAAAATCCCTCCCCTTTCTCCGGGAGCAATTCCCTGATTATCTCCAGCTGCAGCCTGGACAGATCCTGGATCTCGTCCACCAGCACATGGGTGTAAGGCCGGACAAATTTGCCGCTTTGCAGTTCCTGCAGCCAGAACTCCAGCAGATCGGTATAGTCCACCTGGTTCCAGTCCTGCTTCTGTCGATTGTATTTCTGTCCGGCAACAGGGATCTCCAGAAGCTGTTCCCTGGCAGCCCCTGTCTCCTGCCAGGCCTTTTTCACTGCTGAACCCTTCAGTTCCGGGCTGGAGTCTGCAAAAACTTTGAATGCCTCTTCTTCACCCAGGATAAGCGGTTCTTCACCATAGACTCTTTTCCAGTGCTCAAAGGCCATGGCGTGCATAGTTTCCGCCCGGGGCAGGGCCTGATCATCTCCATGTATGCTTATCAGGCGTTCCTTGAGTTCCCTGGCCGCCTTGCGGGTAAAAGTCAGCACCAGGATGTGCCTGGGGTTTATCTCCTGCTCAAGAAGACTGCTTACTTTGCCCATGAGGGTCTGGGTCTTGCCCGTGCCCGGACCGGCCATGACCAGAACGGGCTCCGGACCGGCCTCAATGGCCTGCTGCTGGGCGGCATTGAATTCCAGGGGCTTTTCCAGCATCAAAGCAGCACCCTCAGGGTCTTCCTGCACGGACTTTATGCGCTTATATTCCTGTTTCCGGGTGTCTTCAGCTACAGGAATGAGCCTTTTACCCTTCTTGAACTCCTGCCTTTCAGTGTCGGTAAAAACTCTGACCACCCCGTATTCCCCGTCATACCCGGGCCGGCGGATAACCTCACCAGAACGCATCCTGGCAATGCCTTTGCCCAGTGGACTGTTGAACCTGCCCAGGTCTTCCACCGGCACGTTTTGCAGTATCTGCAGCTCCGGACCGAACCTGTGTACCAGGCTGTTGTAAAAGGCATGCACTTTTTTGGTTTTGGGCCCGACCCCCAGGATCTCTGAAATTATCTCCTTTAAAGGAATTACCGAGGAAAACCCCGGCTGATAATCAGGTCGACTGGGCTCCTGCCGGTCAGCCATGGCCATGACCCTGTTGAGTACGCCGACGGTGATATCCTTGCCGCACACCGGACATTTGCCCCTGTGGGCCAGGGTCTGCCTGGGATCCATGACCACATTGCACTTGCGATGCCCGTCCAGGTGATACTTGCCCTCTTCAGGATAAAATTCCAGGGTCCCCAGAAACCTGTTGCCCAGACCCTCCCGGCGCAGAGCCCGAAACATGCCCTCGTAACTCATTTCTCCCTGAAAAAGATTCACTTCCCGGCCCAGGTTTTCAGCGCTGTGTGCATCAGAATTGGACACCATGGCAAAACGGTCCAGCTTGCTCCACATCCAGTTCATTTCCGGATCAGAGGAAAGTCCTGTTTCCAGGGCGAAAATATGGCCCGCCAGGTCTCCGAAACACTCTTCCAGACTGTCGAACCCGGACTTGGAACCAAAAAGGGAAAACCAGGGCGTCCATATATGGGCAGGGATTACAAAACCCCAGGGGTCTGTCTCCAGAACCATCTCCAGAAGGCTCCTGGAGTCCAGGCCCAGGATGGGCCGTCCGTCGGCCTTGAGGTTGCCGATGCGCTCCAGCTTGCTGTTGAACTTTTCGGCCTGTTCAAATCCCGGGAAAAAAACCAGGTTGTGGATTTTGCGCACCCTGCCCCCCTGCTTGTAGATGGAGCTTATCTCCGCTGAAAGCATGAACCTTGTTTTTGCCTCCAGCCTTTGCTCAAAGCCGGGTATATATGAGGACAGGTCGCTTTTTTCACGCAGGCAGAGCAGGCCGTCTTCCCCCTGGACCAGGTGCTCTCTCAGCATCTGCATCCAGCCGGGATGGGTAAAATCGCCGGTGCCCACCACATGGATGCCCTTGGCCGCGGCCCAGGCGGCCAGGCTTGGAGGATCAAGGCTTTTGCTGGTGGCCCGGGAATAACAGGAATGTATGTGCAGATCAGCCAGAAATGTATCCATAGTTCCCACGCTAATTAGTTTGCCCGATAAAAATCAGGCTTCTATTTCGTAGCACAGTCGGCGACATCCCCCTGCAGCTTGGCCAGGGCATGCTCCATGGCCGGCAACACTGCTTCCAGGTTTTCTTTGACCCCCCTGGGACTTCCCGGGAGGTTTAAAATGATGCTTTGATCCAGGGTGCCGGCTACCGCCCGGGAGATAGCTGCATGCGGGGTCTTCTGCAGGGAGGCGGCCATCATGGCCTGCTCGAATCCCGGCAGGCGCTTTTCTACTGCATGACCGGTCACCTCGGGGGTGATATCCCGTGGCCCGAGTCCGGTGCCGCCGGTGGTGACTATCAGGTCAAAACCGGAATTAAAAGCCAGGTGCTGCAGAAGCGAACGTAGAAGATAAGCATCATCGGGTATAACCCAGCCCCTGCAAAGAGTAAGAGAAAGCCCTTTTTCTGCGGTCTCCCGGATCATGGGGCCGCTGGTGTCTGTACGCTCCCCCCTGGCCCCCTTGTCGCTCAGGGTTATCCAGGCCAGGGATCTTCCCCGGCACTTGACCCGCAGCTCAGGACTTTCTTCCAGGTCCACATCCGCCAGGGCCTGAAGAACAATTCCCAGAAAGCCTGTCTCACCGTCCCCGTTTATCCAGGGCTTATCCAGCACCTGAAAAACAGGAATATCCCGCTGCAAAAAGACCCCGGCCCGAAGTGCTCTAAGCCCCGGATCATCACCTGTGTAAGTGCCGCGCACTCCCACTGCACCCGGCGGCCCCAGAACTAAGGTTTTTCCAGCAGCAATTTTTCCTTTACCTTGGATAACCAACATGCCCGCTCTCCCGTATTTTTTACCCGTCCGGCTTTCCTGTTCCCGCAACAGACAGCATATGTTTCCAGCACAAACGGCAGAATAGAGAAAACCCTGTCCCGGATCAAGCACCGAATCCACACCCCGGCCCACAATAACCCCCACCCCCTCAACTCCCCAATTCCCTGAATTCCCCAATCCCCCAATCCCCCAATCCCTCAATCCCCCCAATCCCTGAATTCCCCAATCCCACAATTCCTGAATCCCCTAAATCCCGATTTCTAACCCACAATCCTTGCTTGAAATCAGCAACTGATGCACGTATGTTTTACAAAGGAGTTATTTATGCAAGACAAGCAAAAACAGCAAAAACCCGATTTTCGAAACGATACTTTTCTGCATGTTCTGATTTTATTGTTTCTGGTCCTGCTTTTCTGGAATTTTGCAGGCCCCATGTGGCAGCCGGCGCAAATCAGCTACAGCGACTTCCTGGCTCAGCTGCGCGAGGACAACGTGGAGGAAGTCACCGTGCGCGGGGACAGGATTGAAGGCTCGGTACATGAAGAAGTGGAAAAGGATGATATCACCTATACCGATTTTGTGACCTATACCCCGGCCTTTGGAGATGACCAGCTCATGCCCCTTCTCCAGGAAAAGGACATCCAGGTCTATACCCAGCCGGAGCGAAGTCCCATCTTCTGGTATCTGCTTCTTTCCACCATACCCTTGCTCCTTATCGCGCTGCTTATTTATTCCCAGTACAGAAAAATGCAGGGCGGAGGCGGGATGTTCGGTCTCGGCAAAAGCCAGGCCAAAAAATTCGACCAGGGCAAGCAGAGCACCACCTTCCAGGACGTGGCCGGAGCCAGGGAGGCCAAGGTGGAACTCATGGAAGTTGTGGACTACCTCAAGGATCCCGGGAAAATCCACGAAATGGGGGGCAAGGTTCCCCGGGGAGTAATACTTGTGGGCCCGCCCGGCACAGGCAAGACACTTCTGGCCAAGGCGGTGGCCGGCGAGTCCGGGGTCTCCTTTTTAAGTATCACCGGATCGGACTTCATGGAAATGTTTGTGGGAGTGGGAGCCAAGAGGGTGCGCAACCTGTTTGAAGAAGCCAGGCAAAACGCCCCGAGCATTATCTACATTGACGAGATTGACGCCATAGGCCGCAGGCGCGGTTCAGGAATGGGCGGAGGCCATGACGAGCGGGAGCAGACCCTGAACCAGCTTCTGGGGGAACTGGACGGTTTTGAAGAACATGAAAACATCGTGGTCATGACCTCCACCAACCGTCCGGACATCCTGGACCCTGCCCTGACCAGACCAGGAAGATTCGACCGGCGTATCCTGGTGGATCTGCCCACGGTCCAGGACCGTGTGGAGCTTCTTCAGGTGCATTCCAAAAATAAACAGCTTGGCCAGGATGTGGACCTGGAACGCCTGGCCAGGGAAACTCCCGGTTTTTCCGGGGCGGACCTGGAGAACCTCATGAACGAGGCCGCCCTCATGGCGGCCAGGGATGGACGCAGCCATATCAACAACCAGGACATTGAAACGGCCAGGGACAAGATCCTCATGGGCCTGAAGCGCCACGGACTGGTCATGACTCATGAAGAAAAGCGCATGGTGGCTTACCATGAAGCCGGGCACGCCATTGTGGGAGCGGTACTGCCCCATGCGGACCCGGTATACAAGGTCTCAATCGTACCCAGAAGTCAGTCCATGGGAGCTACACAGCAGTTTCCGGACCGGGAACAGTACATTTTTGCCCGGGAATATCTGCTGGACCGCCTGGCGGTGATGATGGGCGGACGCTGCGCCGAGGTCCAGGTGTTTTCCACCGCCACCAGCGGGGCGGCCAACGACCTGCAGGAAGCCACCAAAATAGCACGCAGAATGGTCATGGAATGGGGAATGAGCGAGGCCTTCGAGCATATGGCGCCAGGCGGGCCGGGCAAGGAAATCTTCCTGGGAGAGGATCTGGGCAAAACCAGGGAATACAGCGAATCCACCGCCCAGAAAATTGACCTGGAAGTAGAAGCCATTCTGAAAAAGGCTTACGAGCGGGCAAACGAGGTGTTATCCTCCCGCAGGCAGGCTATGGACGAACTGGCCGAATCCCTGATGCAGAATGATGAGGTTTCCGGAGAAACCGTGTACGCCATAGTTGAGGGGAAAAAAGCTTAGGGCAGGGAGCGTGGGGCATGCGCCATGCCCCATGCCCCATGCGCCATGCTTTAAAGGTCTTACCAGAGGTATTCAGGCAGGCGTTTTCTGATTTCTTCGGATTTTTCCACCCGGCACAGATCCTTGTCCAGCTCATTACTCAGGGTCTTGCGGGTGGTGTCCTTGAGGCTGTTTCTGAGCATACCCAGAAATGAAGGGCCAGCCACAAGGATCAGACGTTCAAATTTATTGTTGTGCTGGCTTTTTTCCAGATGATCAGCCAGCTTCTGGGCAAAACGTTCAGCTTCCATCTTGCGGGCCGGAGTCTGTTCTGCAGTTGTCCTGAATTCTCCCTGCATGGAATACATACGCCCGGCCTTATCCGTTTTAAGGTCCTGGTCTTTCATGCGCGACTCTGGATGTTCGAACTTTTCCAGCTCGGTGAGACCGCCTCCGCGTGAATTGGCTCCAAAGATTCTTGCCTGCGAACTGTCCGCCACCACTACCCAGGCTTTGTAGTCCATATTCTACCTCCTTGATTGTTGTTGGGACCGAGAATGCTGATTTCTTCCATAATGCATGGGCATTGAAACCGGAAAAGTCAAGGCATGCGCATCCCTCCTGCACAGATATAAGTTTCTCTGTAATAGCAACCCTCACCCCTTTAATCCCATAACCCCCCAATTCCTTAATACCAGAATACCTGAAAACTTCTGCCTCCATCACTCCTTCTTTTTCTTGCTCTTCCCCATGCCCTATGCCCCATGCTCCATGCGCCATGCCCTATGCCCTATGCTCCATGCCTTTCTCCCCCAATCCCCCAATTCCCCAATCCCCCAATCCCTAAATTCCTAAATTCCTAAATTCCTAAATTCCCCAATCCAAAATCCCTAATCCACCACAGTGGTCATATGGGTCACCCGGTTTATTAAAAGCCCCTCTGGACGGGCCAGATTCCGCAACTCCCGGCCTGGCTCCAGGGAAGTGATGACGGTTCGCCCGATTATATGCCTGCCCGGCTCCGAGTGCCAGACCCGGCTGGTCCTTAAGCCCCACATGGAATGATAAACCACCGGCTTGTTGGATCCGGGATCTTTACCCAGATAAAGCATTACATGCCCCGGCATATACAGAATGCTTAAAAGCGGTCTGCCCTTTTCCACGATCTTGTCCAGCTTCTTTTCCCGGGCAAGACCCTCCAGGGAGACGGGCTCTTTGAAACTTTTCTGCTGAGCTGAGTTGCGGGGCAGAAATATACCGTACATCCTGAACAGATCCTGCAAGAGAGCGGAGCAGTCGCGGTTTTCATACATGCCTCCCCAGCCGTATGCCTGCCCCAGCATGGAATCCATCATCCCTGCAAAATTATCCCCGGTGGGAGGTACTGGTAATTTCTGCAACACCCCGCTTCGGGTCTTGCCCTCCACCAGCGCGGCTTGTCCATGCTCATCGCGCACAGGGACCATAATCCCCTGTCCGTCTTTCAATCCTCCGCTTTCACCCTGCGGCAGGAGCATGCCCACCCGGCCCGTGAAAACATGCCTTCCCCCGGCGGTATAAACCGGGGCCTGGTCCTGCACAAATCCTGCTAAAGGCCCGGACTTGAATTTCTGTACAAAGTCATCATCCACCAAGGCCAGCCCGGACCAGCGCATCCAGCCGGCGGCGTAGTCTGTCTCGGCCAGTGCCCAGTCTCCGTCGCGGGTGACATGGGTAATGAGCACCGGGGTTCCCGCCGGGACCAGGGTGTTTTGCAGGTAATCAAAGGGAAAGCCCTCGCCTGGAGACTTGGGATCCAGAAATACGGGGCTCCTGGAAGGCATGGCCCGCATGTCAGCGTTGTCCACTGTAACAGCCCGCTTGTGCCTGGAAGGATATCCGGAAATATCGGATTGCTGGCGCATTATGCCCAACCAGTCCGGGTCTGCAGGAAGATAGTTCTCCTTATATACTTCCCTGTTCCGGATAAAATCAAAGCCCCAGAATACGTCCTGGGCCTCGAATTTTGGCTCCGAGCGGGTCCATGGACCAAAATATGCTTCCCGGAAATCCCGGTAAAGCTCGCCCTGTTTTTCCAAAGAAAAAAGCTCCCCGGTCAGCTCCGGGATATAATGAGCACTGCTCTGGGGCAGCACTTCCAGATCACGGACCATGCCCTCCTGCCTGGGAGCACAGGAAGCCAGGGCCAGCATGGACAGAACCAGCCAGAAAAACAGCACATTCATGCAAGGGGCTATGTTTTCTTTTGTATTCATAATACTTCTAATTTACAGCTAACGCCTATGAAAAGTCAAAACATCAGATGCGCCTGATCGTCCTTGATTTTGCTGCTCAAACCAATTAATACGCCCTCATATTAAAGGAGGCCATCCCCGCAATCCATTTTTTTCACGCAAAGGCGCGAAGATCGCAAAGGAAGAAATTTATCTTTGCGCAGTGCTTGGCAACGTTCAACCGGGCCTGCTCGTCAGTATAGATCACGGGCACGGCGTAAACTCCACTCCTTAGCCAAGGAGGGGCCGGGGGTGGTTGTATGAGCTCCCTTCCTTTTTTTGTCCTTTACGCTTAGCCTGCTACTTTTTTAGCGCAGATCTAATATTTCTTGTTTTTTATGACAGGATTTCAAGAGTAATTCACTGAAGGGGAACAACATTGAACACCGATAATTACCTGCTTGCACAGGGACCGTTCCGCACGGCCCGGGAAATAATACTGGCCTCGGCCTCCCCGCGCCGGCAGATGCTTCTGTCTTCCCTGGGCCTGGACTTCCGGGTGGTGCCTGCCGACTACAAAGAGCCGCCCATCAGATCCGGCCAGGACCCAGAGCATTACGCCCTGGAAATGTCCAGTGAAAAATGCAGGATTATAGCTGAAAAAAACCCGGACAATGTTGTACTGGGAGCAGACACCATAGTAGTCCTGGAAAAAGAGGTCATGGGCAAGCCCGGGTCCCGGGAGCATGCCCTGGAAATGCTTGAGCGCCTGCAGGGAAATGTCCACGAGGTCATAACCGGCTTCTGTCTCAGGTGTGAGAGCAGGCAGGTCCGGGAGAGCTTCAGCGTGGTCAGCCGGGTGGAGATGATCCCCGCGGGGCTGGACATTCTGGAAGCTTACATAAATACAGGTGAGCCCCGGGACAAGGCCGGGGCCTATGCTATTCAGGGCGTGGGCGCATTTCTGGTCAGCTCAGTGCATGGCTCCTACACCAACGTAGTGGGCCTGCCCCTGGACCGGGTCACCCAGGCCCTGCTGCACATACAAGCCATCCATGCAGCCGGAGATAATCGCCCATGAATGCCGGAAACACTGTCCTGCAGACCCTGGGCAGACACCTGGCCACCGTTGGTCCGGTGGGCTATATGCCCATAGCCCCGGGGACCTGGGGGTCCCTGGCAGCAGTAATTGCTGCACCCTGGCTTTTTCTTCCCTTCAGCCTTACGGTGCAGATACTTATCCTGGCGGCACTTTTTCTGCTGGGCTCCTGGGCCTGTTCTGCGGCAGAGACTCATTTCGGACGAAAAGATCCAGGCCAGGCCGTAATAGACGAGGTCCTGGGGCAATGGGTGACTTTCCTTTTTCTGGCCTCGTCAGGAATATTTCTCCTGGCAGCCGGCTTTTTTCTTTTCAGGCTCTTTGATATCCTGAAGCCCTGGCCGGTGAGAAGCTCGGAAAAGTGGTTTCCGGGCGGATACTCGGTCATGGTGGACGACCTCCTGGCCGGGATTTACGCCCTGGCAGCCCTGACCATCCTGGAACGCCTGATACTGGCCAATCTTTTTCCTTCCCTTTTGTAAAGCCTATGAACTACCTGTATACAACCAGTTATAAGGCGTAGTTGCAGGCCGTTTTTTTCACCAGTATGTTCCCGCCCCCTTGATCAGGAATTGGCCGTAAACCACTGCGACAGCCTGGCCACAATATCATCTCTACCTGTGGCTACCAGCCTGTCCACCTCCTGGCCGTCTTTGAAAATTATAA
This sequence comes from Desulfonatronospira sp. MSAO_Bac3, assembly GCF_003838035.1. Classification (NCBI taxonomy): domain Bacteria; kingdom Pseudomonadati; phylum Thermodesulfobacteriota; class Desulfovibrionia; order Desulfovibrionales; family Desulfonatronovibrionaceae; genus Desulfonatronospira; species Desulfonatronospira sp. MSAO_Bac3. The sequence continues at coordinate 11,018 of NZ_QYZY01000136.1, forward strand.
ATGTGGGCACACCGCGCACCCCTGCCGCCCATGAGGGCAGGTTCCGGGGGCTTTCAATCTCAAAGGCCAGCACCTTTAGCCTGGAATCCAGGCCGTGCCTGTCTTCCTTCAGGGCCTGCACCGCAGACCTGCAATCCGGTCAGGTGGGCATGTGCATAAGAACTGCAGCATAACCCGGGTGCTCCATGACTTCTTTTTGAAACTCGTCTTCTTTATTCAACTCTATCAAAGACATGACTACTTCTCCTTTTTTTGCGTTAAGGATTGTTTAAATTCTTCAGGCTCATTTCCTTGTTACCGTAAACACGGTCAGCGGATATGAGCCTGCATCAATAATATACATTTCTTATGCACCGTCCAGTATTTTTTCCTGCATGTCCAGGCCGGCATCTCTGAATGCCTGGACTCACACTCCTTTGAACATTGTTGTTGATTATTCGGCAGGTATATGACATACAAAAAGTAAACAGGATTAAAAAGGATTAAACAATGAAAGAGCTTAAAATAGAGCAGGTTGGAGAGTTCTGGGCGGTATATCGATATTCTGAATCCAAGGGGGAATGGATAATCCTCGGGGAGTGGCCCGAAAAAAAACACGCCCTGCAGGACATGGAGACCTGGAGAAAGTACATTGAGCGTTGCTCCACGGATGAAAAGTGACAAGATTTTAAGCGCTAATTCAATTTGTCCGGCTGACTAAATGCAAAATCGTAACAGTTTAGAGTCAATTCTTTATGCCTGCAAACACGGTCAGCGGATATGAGCCCCCGTCAATAATATACCTTTCGTAGACACCGTCCAGTATTTTTTCCTGCATGTCCAGACCGGCATCCCAGAAAGCCTGTTCCCAGGTCCTTTTGGAAAAAAGTCCCAGGACATGGTGATCCATATGTATGGTCAGCTCCCCCTGCTGCCGGATCAGATACACGAACACGGCTTCATAGGTATCAGGCCGGTAAGGATTTATGTAGTTGTTCTCCAGCAGGGTCAGATGCAGGCCGTCTTTTTCTCCGGTGTAGGCGAAGTTGTTGTTTTGAAAGGTTTCCTTGGGTTTAGCGGTCACCAGCAAGACACCGCCCGTTTTGAGATGCTCTACAGCGGTGTTTACGGCCCGGTATAGATCATCCCGGGTAACCAGGTAGTCTGTACTGTCCGGAATGGCCACTGCATCGAACTTCTGGCCCAGGCGAATGCTGCGCATGTCTCCATCAAGGTATTGCACATCAGGATTTTTGGCGCGGGCTTTCTCCAGCATGCCCGGACTCAGGTCCACCCCGGTGACCCTGAAATGCCTCTTGAATACGCGGTCGTGCATGCCTGCACCGCTGCCCAGATGCAGCAGGGTCCGGGGGGTATCACCCATGGCTGTGCCTTTTATAAGCTCCACGTAGAATCCGGCTTCGTATTCATATTCAGCCGGATCGGCCAGGAATTCCTCGGTCCAGGCCAGTTCGTTGTATGCCGGCCACATGGCGGCCATGGGCTGATCTTCTTCCTGTCTTGACATGGGTGTTCTCCTGGACACCAAAAATAGATCGTGCACTGTTACGCTTCATTGTGGTGTCGCGGGGACCGGGGACCGCGGGGACTGTCCCCAGTCACGCCAGAAGCGTGATTCCGGCACCCCCCTGAATTGTTACATGTCAACCTGGTCAGGTCAAAAGAATAACAGGCTCAGCATACCTTACCCGTTTTGTTCATCTTCTGTCAGTGATTTAAGCCTGTCAGTAACAAACCTGCTATCTTTTGAGTCTATTTTCAAGGCCATTTGATATATTTCTCTGGCCTTTGCCATGTTTTTATATTCAGCATGTGAATCCAAACAGTACATATCGCCCCACCTGATATACACCCAGACGTTATCCGGAAATTCTTCAGTCAATGCTTTAAAGGCCTGATCAGCTTCTGTAACCATTCCAAGTTTAAAATATGATTCAGCTTCAGCTATCTTCATATTACTTATTAAATATTCACGCGAATCAGGAAAAAATGAACAAAATTCCCTGCAGTATTCGATTCTTCTATGAAAAAAAGACTGGTCTTCAAGGCCGGCGTTGTAAAGTTCCTGTTCAAGATCCTGGCACCAGTTAAACAGAGACTGCATGCCTGAAAATACCTTTTCAGCATCCTCTAAAGTTTTCATTTCACTGGTAAATCTTTGTTTTAAGTGCTCCCAGACTTGCAACCATAACTTGCAACCCTCTACAACCCGGTCTTTTCCCTGGGCATTTACAAGTTCGTATCCCTGACTCATAAGATCACTTAACTGCTCAGAGCCAATCACGTCAGGAGCCAGTCGTTTCCATAAAACCATACAGGCCATCCAGATAAAATCTGAATCAAAATGTCTGGCAGTAATGGTGTATCTCTTTTTCCAGTGGTCAGCCAGCTCTTCTGCAGAATAAAAATTTTGAACGTCTTTTTGAAACTGTCCTTCGTCAAAATCAACACCAAACCTTTTTAATCTATCTATGATTTCTTTGGTCTCAAGCCCCTCGACTTCTTCTAAGTGCCAGTGATGCCCCCTGATGGTTTCTGAAATTTCAGGGCTCTCCTTGTCAATACAACATTTTTTGAATTTTTTGCCACTGCCACAAGGGCATGGAGAATTTCTACCGATTTTACCGGAGGTTGCAGGCTTGGAAAGCTTTTGTCCGTGCATTTGCGGGAACATCTGCTTATGTCTTGTGATCATCGGAATCAAGAATGAATATTGAAACTCTTTGAATTCTTCATCATCCATTTTTAACATCGGCCGCATCTCTTGGATATACTCAGCACGCTCGACTTCCGGCAATAAAGCCAGATTCCAACATAGCTGTGCCATATCCAGCGCCTTGTTTATCTGTTCTGGTGTGCCGTCTGTCTCGTCGATAAGTGGCTGCGCATACGCTGCCATTGATTCCGCAATTGCTCCCATTGAATTCTCCTCTTCTTTTAATGATTTTGCATCTGGAAAAACTTCTTCTTTGCTTTGAAGTCCATGTCGAGCCCGGTATCTGCTTTCAGGATACGCCCCCAAGGAAACTTACAATTCCTTTGATGTTGTGTATATTCAGGCGTTTAGCACAAATTCCAAACAAGCATGTTGTTTCGTTTTCAAAGAAAGCCAGGAGTTTTTGCCCATAGAACACAAGGAAGGGCACGGAAGTTTTTTAAGCGTTGCGAAGCATCGCATATTCCGTGAAATTCCGTGTATTCCGTGGGCAGTCTCTTTTGCTCCGAAGGGGCCTCTTTTTCCGCGCAGGGTCACCGGAAAAAGCCCAGATACTTGTCAATGAATAAATTTGTTCATCCGTGATTGATTAAAGTTATTCACTAAAAAATAACAACGATAAAGATATGCGTAATCATTCAGGGGGTCCTTGGTAGTGATTGCTGGCACCAGGCTTGGGGACTGTCCCCCGCTAAGTACTAACTGTGCACGTTCACAAAACTTCGCGTCTGTAATTTTTGCATTTGTGCAGAAAAGGTGTCGCGGGGACTGTCCCCA
>NZ_QYZY01000012.1:0-2563 GCF_003838035.1 Desulfonatronospira sp. MSAO_Bac3
ATCAGTGGTGTGCGTAGACTGTCTGTTTTTATCAGATGGCAAAAGTTACAAATTCTGTTTTTTAGCTGGTTGCAGTTATATCATGCAGGAAAAGAATAATCAGAATATGCTCCTGGAGCTGGACCGGGTCAGCCATTTTTTTGACCAGCGGTTAGTGTTCAAAGATATCACCCTGAGCCTGGGCAAGGGCCAGGTGCTGCTTCTGGCCGGCCCCAACGGCGCGGGCAAGACCACCCTGGTTAATATCATGACCGGGTTGATCCGGCCCGTGCACGGAACTGTCCAGGCCGGCGTGCCCAGCGGGAAGACAGCCTACCTGGGGCACCATACCTTTATTTATCCCGGGCTCAGTGCCCTGGAAAACCTGCGGTTCTGGGCCGGGATGTACAGCCTGGACAGAAGCGAAAAAGAGTTTTTAGACCTGCTGGCCCTGGTGGGGCTCAAGGGCTTTGCCTATGAAAACGCGCGCACATTTTCCAGGGGCATGTCCCAGAGGCTGAGCCTGGCCAGGGTGCTCATGCTTGAGCCTGAACTTATTTTCCTGGATGAACCGGCCACCGGCATGGACGCCCAGTCCCGGCGCATGTTAAGAGAGGAAATTGGCAAGGCCAGGCAAAGGGGTGCTTCCATGGTCTGGGTCAGTCACAGCCTGGAAGAGGATCTGGATCTGGCAGACTTTGTTTTATACCTGGAAAATAAAAAGCAGGCTTACCTCGGCCCGGCCAAGGATTTCAGAGATCACTGCAGGGAGAACCAGCTGTGACCTCCAGGCCCCTGGCCCTCATGGCCAAGGATCTGCGGCTGGTGTTCGCCGACGGAGCAGGCATTGTTCAGCCGGTGCTTCTGGGTCTTATCCTGGTTTTTGTCTTCAGCCTTTCCACCCCGGTGGGTGAGGATGTATCACCGCAGGCTGCCGCAGCTATTTTCTGGCTGGCCACCAGCTTTGCAGTGATCCTGGTGTTCAACACCCTGTACAGCAGCGAGGGGGCCAATCAGTCCAGGATAGGGCTGCTTCTGGCGCCCATGCCCATACAGTACATATGGATGGGCAAGGCCCTGGCCGGGGGGGTGCTGCTGTTAATGGCCCAGGCGGTTTTTCTTCCGGCAATAGTGGTTTTCCTGGGACAGGACCAGGTAGTGTCCTGGCCGGGTGGAATCGGCTCCATCCTTCTGGTGGACTGGGGCCTGGTGGCAGTGGGGTCCCTTCTGGGGGCCATGTCCCAGGGGCACAGCGCCAGGGATTCCCTTTTAAGCGTGGTTATATTTCCATTGCTTATTCCTGTTCTGCTGGCCGGGATCAGCATGGGGTCCTATTTTCTCGGGGATGGATCAGGCGACGACTTAAGATCATGGATGGGGCTGGTTCTGGCGTTTAATGCAATGTTTACCGGCGCCGCTCTGCTTCTTTTTCCGTTTATCTATGGAGAGTACTGATAAAAGGTGCTTTTAACGCGCAACCATTCAGGGGATGCCTCAATCGGCCTGGGGACAGTCCCGCACTTATTTTTCCAACGCCCACAGCTGAAAATGGTTCATCAGAAAAAAATAAGTGCGGAACAGTCCCCAGGCCTGTGCCAGCAATCACTACCGAGGACCCCTGAATGGTTACTTTAACGCCGTGAGTAAATGTACAAAATGAAATACAGCGATACCGTTTCATCCCTGCTGGTCCCCCTGGCCCTGGCCGGCGGGGCGGCCATGGCCCTGGCGCAGTATTTTATCTGGTTTTACGCCCCTGTAGAAGCCACCATGGGCCTGGTGCAGAAAATATTTTATCTGCATCTGCCGGTGGCCTGGTGGGGACTGATATGTTTTTTCACTGTGTTTTGCGCCAGCATTGCTTTTCTCGTGCGCAAAAGTCCGGTCATGGACCAGCTGGCGGTTGCGGCGGCCGAGGTGGGGCTTTTACTCAGCACGCTGGCCCTGGCCACGGGCTCTCTCTGGGCCAGGGTGTCCTGGAACACATGGTGGACATGGGATCCCAGGCTCTCCACAGCTCTTATCATGTGGTTTATTTACGCCGGTTACCTGGTGCTGCGCCAGTCCATAGAGGGACAGCGCAAGATGCGCATGGTGGCTGCTGTCCTGGGTGTGGTGGCCTTTTTGAATGTACCCCTGGTATTTTTGTCGGCCCGCATGTGGCGCAGCATTCATCCCGCTGTGTTCGCCTCTGAGGGCGGCGGCCTGGAACCGGAAATGATGACCACTGTAGTGGTCTGCGTCATAGCCATGGGGTTAGTAACTGCGGCCCTGGTCCTGATGCGCTTCAGACAGAAAAACCTGCAGGAGCGGCTGTGGAATCTGTATATGTACAGGGATTGAGCATTGAGCATTGAGGGATTGAGGTATTGAGGGATTCAGGAATTGAGGGGAGCATCATGTGCTTAACACGGACTTTGGAGCAATATGCCGGCAACTGATTCCCTATACCACGCATACAGGGTATCTGTTTAGCGCTTTGCATGTGGCATGGGGACTGGCTCTTCCGGGACCCACTTGTCCCAAAAAATGAGATATTTTAAGCACAAAATGATGCTCAAGTGGGTCCCGGAGTGCCTGTCCC